>JBKQKT010000416.1:0-6762 GCA_052147365.1 Candidatus Korobacteraceae bacterium
CCTGCGACTTGTGCCAGTCAACCCCGCGCGCCAGAATCGCGGCTGCGAAGGTGAATGTCTCCACGTTGTTGATTACGGTGGGCATGTTCCACAGCCCGTTTGTCCCCGGGAAAGGCGGCTTGTTGCGCGGCTCGGCACGCTTGCCCTCCAGGGCTTCCAGCAGCGCACTTTCCTCGCCGCAGATGTATCCGCCCGGACTGACGTAGATCTCCAGATCGAAGGTACGATCGCTGCCCAGGATTTTCTTTCCCAAAAACCCTTCGCGATAACAGCGGTCCAGCTCTTCCTGCAGGACTTCTTTCGGTTCCTCGTACTCATGCCGGATATACAAGTAGCCTTTGGTGGCGCCTGTAACCAACCCAGCGAGGATCATGCCTTCAATTACGAGGTAGGGAAGATGCTCCATGATGAAGCGATCTTTGATGGTGCCCGGCTCGCTCTCGTCGGCATTACAGACAATGTACTTTTGTGCGCCTGGAGCATTGCGGACGATCTCCCACTTCAACCCGGTGGGGAAGCCGGCACCGCCCAGTCCCTTCAGGCCACTGGCCTTTAGTGCGGCAATGGTTCCGAGGATGTCGCCCGTCTGCAGTAGCTGGCGGACCGCTTTGTATTCGCCTTTGCCGGCGTAAGGATCGGTGGCCAGCTGTTGCTTAACCCTGGCCGGTGCTGTCCGCGGAGCGATTCCAGTGCGAAGCAGGTCCAATGCCTGCCCGGTTGATAAGCCGCAATAGATCTGGTCGTTGACCGAGAAAGCCGGTGCATGATCGCAGCGCCCCAGGCAGGAAACACCGCGGATGGTGAAATCCTCCTCACTCTTGCCGCGAAACGAGGCGCGGATGGCCGAATCGAGCTCGGGCCCGCCGCGAAGATGGCAGGTCATATCGGAGCAGACGCGCACGTCAAGCCTGGGAGGCGGGGTGAGCCGAAAATGGGGATAGAAGCTTACGACAGCGTGGATCTGGCTTACCGGTATGCCGAGGCGCAGAGAAACCTGGTGCAATTGCTCGACGGGAAGATAGCCGAACTCGCTCTGAATGGCCCTTAATTCCTGAAACACCGAGAATCTCCTGTTACAGGCGCCTTAGCACAGAGATGGAGGCGCAGTTCGCAGCTGCCGGCGCTCCTGGCCGGGCGTTTCATTGCTACGGATGAATGTCGCGGGATTTTATCGCAACCAACATCGTCTGTCGAGGAAGAATTTAAGGTCAATCTCAGGGATTTCAAAGCTTGACGAAGTTTTTTTCTCCCATTTCTCCCCACATCGGTGTAAAGTACTTTGCCTTAACACTTTTCCATTTTGCTAGGACCTAGTTGGCTATGGGGGAGCAACTATGGGTTTGCGGAATTTCCGTGGGGGCTTGTGCATCGCTGCTGCTATCGGCTTCATCCTGCTGATGACCGGCATGGCGATTTCCGGACCTCAGCAGGCCCCCGCGCCTTCAGCCAACGGCGTCGGAAAGTACAACGGGCCGGGCGGATGCGCCGCCAGCAATTGTCATGGGAGTGTTAAGCCCAGGAATGTCACCGGGATACAAATCTGGCAGAACGAGTTCAGCATCTGGGCGGCCCAGGACAAGCATGCCCGCGCCTACAGTGTGCTTTCCAATCCCGTATCCATGCGGATAGGGAAGATCCTGAATATTGACCAACCGAACAAATCAGAGAAATGCCTGGCCTGCCATGCCTTGTATGTCCCCGCGGAACTGCGGGCAACCACCTTCCAACTCGATGACGGCGTGAGTTGTGAGAATTGTCACGGTCCGGCAGTGGGCTGGCTGGGCCCCCACACCACGGAGAACTGGAAGCACCTATCCGCCACCGAGAAAAGCAAGTATGGGATGTACGACACCCGTGACCTGGTGAAGCGTTCCGAAAAATGCGCCACCTGTCACGTTGGCACAGCGGACAAGCAGGTGGATCACGAGATGATCGCGGCCGGGCATCCTGATCTTACCTTCGAACTGGACTCCTTCAGCGCCGCCATGCCGAGACACTGGAAGGTGAACCGGGATGAGAATCCCTGGATTGGAGTGCAGAGCTGGGCGATTGGGCAAGCGGTGCAACTGCGCGAATCGCTGAACCGCCTTAGCCGCCGTGCCAGCAGCTCCACCTGGCCGGATTACGCTGAGCTGGATTGTTTTGCCTGCCACCATGCTCTTACTGCCGCGAGTGACAGTTGGCGGCTCACTACTGCTGACTATTACCACGGCCGGCGTGCAGGCGTGCCTGCCTGGAACGGGTCCCGGTATATGGTCTTCCGCGACTTTGCCCGCGTGGTTGATCCGCAAGGCGCTCGGGGTGTGGATACCGCCCTGCAACATCTCTCAACCCTGATTGGCAAATGGGGCAATGCACAGGAAATTTCATCGACTGCCCAAAGCGCGGCGGGGATGGTGGATGAAATGTTGCAGAAGATCAAGGCCCAGCAATATACCTCGGACTTGACCGCTCGCATCATGCTGGCGATTGTCGGCAACAGCAATGCCATCGCGGCGGGCGGAGAACGTACGGCAGAGCAAGCCACTATGGCCCTGGACACCCTGTCACTGGCTTACACCGCTAACACCAAGGTCGCGAATGAGCAGGAATTGCGTGCGGCAATCAATAAGCTGTTTGCACAGTTGCAAAGTCCGTCCGCCTACAACGCACCGCAATTCCAGCAGCAAATGCAGAGGGTCCAGGCGGTGTTGCCTCATCCTTCATCGATGCCGGGTGGAGGGCAATAGCTATTGGAAGGACTTCTGCCAAAGCTGTTAATTGTTGATCAGGAAGCACAAGCCAGATATGGCATCTAGCGCCTCGCCGGGTAAAGCCACGCAAATCACGAGAGAAGCCACTGCCGAGTACCGGCGGCTCAACGAGCCGTCTTCCGGCCCGGTACACCCCTGGCGCAAATGGGGACCGTACGTCGGCGAGCGTTCGTGGGGCACCGTCCGTGAGGACTATAGCGCCAACGGAGACGCGTGGGAGTACCTGAGCCACGACCAGGCGCGCAGCAAAGCTTACCGCTGGGGCGAGGATGCGATTGCAGGACTCTGTGATCGCTATCAACTGCTGGTGTTCGGGTTCGCCTTCTGGAACGGGCGCGATCCGATTCTAAAAGAGCGGATGTTCGGCCTGACGAACCAGGAGGGCAACCACGGGGAAGACGTAAAGGAGTATTGGTTCTATCTCGACAATACTCCGACCCACAGCTACATGCGGCTGCTCTATAAGTACCCACAGCGTGAATTTCCCTATGTGCAACTCATTCGTGAAAACAGCCCCGGAAAAAGGTCGATGGAGTATGAGCTGCTCGATACCGGAGTGTTCGACGAGGATCGCTATTTCGACATTTTCATCGAGTATGCAAAGGCTTCGCCCAATGACATCTGCATCAGGCTCGAGGCGGTAAATCGTGGGCCTGAAGCCGCCGAATTCCATTGCATCCCGCAACTCTGGTTCCGCAACAACTGGGCGGAGAATGCAGCAGAGCATGTGAAGCCGAGCATCAGCCTAGCATCGTCCGGCGAAAACATTGTGCTCAGCGCGGTGGATTCACGTCCCATGCCTCTGGCCAATCTGCAGTTCCATTACGCACTGGAGAAGACCCTCCTGCAGGGCCCCGCCTCTTCGGGTGGCGCCTTGTTTACGGACAACGAAACGGCGTCAAACGGCCGCCAGTATGCGAAAGACGGCTTCCATCGGTTCATTGTCCGTGGCGAGCCATGCGTGAATCCAGCGGGTGCCGGAAGCAAAGCTTGCATTCACTACCGCGAGACTATTCCTGCGGGTGGTTCTTATGTCTTGCGGCTGCGGCTGACCAACGAGCTGGCAGCAGATGGGCTGCGCGAAGTTGAGGAGATTGTCACCCAGCGGCGAAAAGAAGCTGATGAGTTTTACGAATCGATTGCGCCGCCTTTGGCTACGGCCGAGGAGAAAAAAATCCAGCGCAGCGCGTTGGCCGGAATGTTGTGGAGCAAGCAGATTTATCTCTTCGACGTGGACAAGTGGCTCTCGGAGAAGATTGGAGATGACGGCGCCCAGCAGGCGAGACAGGGCATTCGCAACCACCACTGGCGGCACTTGAATTCGATGCGCATTCTGGCCGTGCCTGACCGCTGGGAATATCCGTGGTTTGCGGCTTGGGATTTGGCATTTCAGTGTGTGGCGATTGCGCTGGTTGACCCTGCCTTCGCGAAGGAAAATCTTTGGCTGCTCTTGTTCGAGCAGTTTCAGCATCCGAACGGGCAGATTCCCGCTTACGAGTGGGAATTTTCCGACTTGAATCCCCCGGTACACGCCTGGGCCTGTTGGCGAGTCTATGAGATTGAGCGCTCCCAGACTGGCCACGGCGATCTGGAATTCCTGAAGAAAACCTTCCACAAGCTGCTGATCAATTTCGCGTGGTGGGTGAACCGGGTGGATAGCCAGGGCAACAACATCTTCGAAGGTGGTTTTCTTGGACTCGACAACATCACCGTCGTAGATCGGAGTACCGCGCAGGGTAGTGGAATCATCCTCGAGCAGTCTGACGCCACCGGCTGGATGGCATTCTTCTGCCTCAACCTGATGAAAATCGCGCTGGAACTGTCGAAGACGGACTCCACCTACGAAGTGCTGGCCACCAAGTTCTTCGAACATTTCGTGTATATCTCGGCGGCGATGAAAAAGATGGGAGGCCGGGACTATCAGCTTTGGGACGAGCAGGACGGGTTCTTCTACGACATACTGCGCTATCCCAATGGCGACTTCCACAAGTTCAGAGTGCGCTCGCTGGTTGGATTGATTCCACTTTACGCGATTGAAGTATTGCAGCGCAGCCAGCTCGAGCAGCACAAGACGTTCCTCGCGGACATCGAGTGGTTCATCCGCAACCGCAGCGATCTGGTGGGGCATGCCTGCTGCGCGATCGACGAGGGGGGAGGCCGGCGCTACGTGCTGGGGGTGGTCGATCACCAGCGCCTTTCGCGCATCATGTCGCGATTGCTCGATCCGGCTGAGTTCCTGTCACCAGCCGGGCTCCGCAGCCTGTCCAAATTCCATCTGGAACATCCCTTCCAGTTCGGAGACGTCACACTGCGGTACGAACCTTCGGAGTCCGTTGAAAGAGTAAAGGGTGGGAACTCAAATTGGCGTGGCCCGGTGTGGTTTCCGACGACGTACCTGCTAATCGAGTCGCTGATTCGCTTCAGCGAAGCATTTGGCCCCGACCTGGCCGTCATGCCTCCCAACGGCGCCGCACCCGTGACACCAAGGGCGCTTGCCACAGAACTGGCCAACCGACTCATCAATATCTTCAAGCGTGACGAGCGCGGCTTCCGGCCGTGCTATGGTGGAGCGCCAAAGTTCCAGCAGGATCCACACTGGCGGGACCACCTGCTGTTTCACGAGTATTTCAACGGAGACGATGGCGCTGGCCTGGGAGCGACCCACCAGACCGGGTGGACTGGACTGGTGGCGAACCTGATCGATGAGTTTCGCCGCTGAATTAATCGGTTGGATTTCGTGGGAACTTCAGATAGGGCAGTCGAACCCCCTCATCGATAATTTGATCGGCTTGAATGTTCGTCGGTGCTTCATACCCCGCACCACCGCCGGCAGTAACGTAGTCGTCCTGATCAACGCCATCACCGCTCACCCCCAACCCGCCAACCAACACGCCATTCCGATACAGTCCCAGGCTTCCTGGAAAGAAGACGATCCCACTCTGCTTCACGCCTGCTGGCGGTTGGGAGCCTTGGGTGCAGGGTTGATTGACGTCATTCACGAAGAGCTGAAAGAACGGGCCATCCGGCGAGCCATCAATTCCCGGAGGGTACAATGGCTGCGCGCCGAAGCCGATGGTTCGATTGGTGACCGCCGTGCCGGGCGGCACTCCTGGCAGGTCGGCCGGATTGACCTGCAGGCTGTTGAAGTAAGTCATGTTGCGCGCCTTGCCCACTGACACGTCGACACTGAACACCGTGGCGTCAGGCATGCGATACAGAGCCAGCAATGTGCCGTCCAGATCGGCGACTGCAATAACCATTTTCGTGCGCTGTCCGATAGGAAGGCGGATGACAGCGCGTGTGACGCTGGCCGTGCTGACCGCGTTGGTGACGATCGCGGCCACATCGTCCGCACTCAAGCCTCCTATAGGCCCAGCCTGCGGAGCAATGAGGTAGCCTTCCGCCACTGGAGCGGGACTGGCGACCGGTCCGAGCACGTAGCTGCCTGCAAAATTTGGGTCCGGGGAGAAGCCCGCCGGGATTGTTGTCTGCACCACAAACGGCACGGTAATGCCGTTGATGACGACCGCCCCAGGAGCAGGAAACGACGGCAACGAACCTGCTGAAGCAGAAAATGCCGCAAACTCCGAAACGTCAGGAGTCGATCCCACCACTCCTACTCCACCAGCCACGTCACCATTCTTGTAGATCGGTGTGCCGCCGGGATTCACTGCGGTCTGGTTGCTGTCGTTGACATCAACTTTGCCGGTAATCATCCCCAACCCCGTTGTACCATCCAACGACAGCGGCGGAGGCAAGACCTGGCCAGGAGCGACGTTGTCACTCAGCTTGCAGCCACGATTGGTGTTCTCGATGCCGTAAAGTGGAGCATTTGAGGTATTTGTGATTCCTGGCGGGAAGTGGATTCCACTCAGATAACGAACCGTTCGCGACGACAGGGGCGCCTGATCGTTGCTGAAAAAGGCCGCCGTTCTCGCCAGGTTAAGCGCCAGCTCGTCGGAGTCGACGGTGATGCTGAAGTTGCCGGTGGCGGTGGCTGGCGCACCCG
>JBKQKT010000417.1:0-3413 GCA_052147365.1 Candidatus Korobacteraceae bacterium
GCAGAGAGTTTGCTCATTGCGGAATAGAACGTTCACCAGCACGTCCAGGAGGAACCGATGCCGGAGGAATGTACCCACCTTGATCAGATCAAAGTGAGAGAAACGAACAAACATGTGTGTGAGGACTGTGTGAAGATCGGCGATACATGGGTCCACCTTCGCCTGTGTCTCATTTGTGGACACGTCGGTTGCTGCGATTCGTCCAAGAATAAGCATGCGACCAAGCATTTTCACAAAACCCAGCACCCTCTAATGCGCTCGATCGAGCCCGGTGAACGCTGGATGTGGTGTTACGTGGACGAGATCGAGCCCGGCGAACTTGCAGCCTGAATTTGCGCGACCGGAACGCGATGCCGGTTATCTAAGAAGAATGTCAGGGTCCGGCCAGTTGACTGAAGCTATCCCGCTGCATCATCAAGGCTGGGAGCAATCATGGCGAAACCGATTCTGTTGAGTGTTGACGACGATACCGATGTTTTGCGCGCGATCGAACGCGATTTGCGGACGCATTACGGCGCTGAATACCGCGTGATCGGGAGCGATTCCCCGGCAGGTGCGCTGGAAATGCTGAAGCAGTTGAAGGTGCGTAACGACGGTGTGGCTCTTCTGTTGGCGGACCAGCGCATGCCACACATGGACGGAGTTGGTTTTTTACAGGAGGCCAGACAGATTTTCCCCGAAGCGAAACGGGCACTGCTCACCGCTTATGCCGACACAAGCGCTGCCATCAGCGCCATCAATCAAGCCAACATCGATTATTTTTTCATGAAGCCGTGGGACCCGCCCGCCGATCACCTCTACCCGCAACTGGACGATTTGCTCGATGACTGGCAAGCCTCGTATCGGCCGGCATTCGAGGGAATTCGAGTCCTGGGCACGCGCTGGTCGCCGCGCTCCTACGAACTGCGCGACTTTCTCGCGCGGAACCACGTACCTTATCAGTGGATTGACGTTGAGGCCTCCGCCAACGACCCGGAAACCAAGCGCCTCCTGGAAGCTTTGGGTCCGGAAGCGAGCAATATTCCGGTCGTGCTTTTTCCAGACGGAACGAAGCTTCTGGAGAGCGTGCCCGCGGACGTGGCACAAAAAGTCGGCCTGCGGACGCGCGCGCAGACCGACTTTTACGACTTGGCAATCATTGGGGGAGGCCCGGCCGGTCTGGCGGCGGCGGTCTATGGGGCGTCGGAAGGTCTGCACACGGTGATGATCGAGCGCGAGGCGCCGGGCGGCCAGGCAGGCATGAGTTCGCGTATCGAAAACTATCTCGGATTTCCCACTGGTCTCAGTGGCGCCGACTTGGCGCGACGCGCGGTGGTGCAGGCGCAGCGCTTCGGCGTGGAAATCCTCTCGCCCCAGGAAGTCACCGGCGTGCGAATTGAAGGCCCCTACCGGATCATGAAGTTGGCCGACGGCAATGAAATCTCCTGCCACGCTCTAATGGTCTCGACCGGAGTACAGTGGCGCCGGCTGGAGGCGCCCGGAATCGATCGGCTGCAGGGGGCTGGCGTTTACTACGGTGGGGGCGCGACGGAAGCTCTGTCCTGCAAAGGAGAGATTGTCTATGTGGTGGGCGGTGCGAATTCCGCCGGCCAGGCCGCCATGAATTTCTGCAAGTATGCCGAGCGCGTGGTCATATTGGTGCGCGGCAGCTCTTTGGCGAGCACCATGTCCCGGTACCTGATTGATCAAATCAAAGCAATGCCCAACATTCAGCTGTGGGCGCACGCCAGCGTAGCCGAGGTCCATGGCGAGAGTCATCTCGAAGAAATATCGGTCCTCTGTTCCGATACCAATAAGGTCGATCGTGTCCCGGCAAGTGCGATGTTCATTTTCATAGGAGCGCAGCCGCGGACTGACTGGCTCGCGGGCATCGTCGAGCGCGACGAACGCGGGTTCCTTCTGACCGGCCCCGACTTGATGCACGACGGTCAGCGGCCCAAAGGGTGGGACCTCGATCGCGACCCCTTCCTGCTCGAAACCAACGTCCCCGGAATTTTTGCCGTGGGCGATGTGCGACACGGCTCGGTGAAGCGTGTCGCTTCTGGCGTCGGCGAAGGATCAGTTGCGGTGCAGTTCATTCATCAATACTTGAGCAAGGTTTAAATGGTCGAGAAATCAGAACTACTTCGCGTCCCGGCGTTCGCCGACTTACCGGACGATCAGATCGCTTGGTTCCTCAGCCAGTCGCAAGAGTTGCACGTCAAGTCGGGGGATACGTACACGCGCCAAGGTGATCCCGCGGACGCAATGTTTGTGGCTCTCGACGGGCAACTTGAGGTCCGAGGGGAGCTTGGCGGCGAAACCGTCGTAATTTCCATAAAGCCGGGCATGGTCACCGGAGTGCTTCCGTTTTCCAGGATGAAGCAGTTTACGGTGAGCGGCCGCGCTATCACAGACAGCCGCCTCCTGCGCTTTCCGGCTGCCATGTTTCCCGAACTCGTGCAGAGAATGCCGGAGTTGACCCAGCGGCTTGTGGCTGTGATGTCCGACCGGATCCGCGAAGCTACGCGCCTCGAGCAGCAGCGAGACCGCCTTGCAGGCTTAGGAAAGCTTTCTGCGGGTCTGGCGCATGAACTCAACAACCCGGCCTCGGCTGCCAAGCGCGCCGCCAGCCAGTTTCGTGACATTTTGAAGAAGATCAAGGACGCGAGTCATGATTTAGGCAGGCGCGATCTCACCCCAACCCAAAAATCGGAAATCGAGAAGTTAGAAGCATCCCTTACTCAATTGGACGGTCCCCCGCCCGACGCGCTGACCGTCAGCGACCTGGAAGACCGGATTGATGCCCTGCTGCGCAGTCACGGCCAGAACGATTTGTGGCAGCTGTCGGCCGGCTTGGCGCGAAGGAACGTGCAGCCGGCGGTGCTGGAACCGTTGTTCGACAGCCTCGATTCGGACGCTGCCCGAGCCGCGCTCGTCCGGATCGCCTCTTCGGTAGAGGTTGCGGACCTGCTGAACGCAATTGAGAGCAGCACCTCGCGCATCTCAGACCTGGTCAAAGCTATCAAGGACTACACGTATATGGATCAGGCGCCAGTGCAGAACGTCGATATCGCGAAGAGCCTTGAAACCACGCTGACCATCCTGAACCATAAGCTAAAGCGCGGCGTAATCGTGCGGCGTGATTATCATGCGGATCCTCTGTTGGTGAATTCGTTTGGGAGCGAATTGAACCAGGTATGGACCAACATTATCGACAATGCTATCGACGCGATGGGTGGAAATGGCGAACTACGGGTGCGGACCTATCGCGACGATGGTTGCGCTGTGGTCGAGATCGGAGATAACGGTCCGGGAATGTCGCCAGAGATCAAGTCCCACATCTTCGAACCCTTTTTCACAACCAAGGGAGTGGGAGAAGGAACGGGGCTCGGTCTCGACACCGTCCAGCGCATTGTGAAGAAGCACCGGGG
>JBKQKT010000418.1:0-3378 GCA_052147365.1 Candidatus Korobacteraceae bacterium
AAGTGCAACGACGAACAGAAGTAGCTGACGCATAGGCTCCCTTGGTTGCCACCTTGGATTGAAAATTGAGTTTAGCTGCGGCGGGGCGTTTCGGTAAACCTCGCAGTCGCTATTGTGGAGGTTGCCGCCGGGGCGGTTGCTGCTCGCCCGGTGAAGTACGGTTGGGGCGCATCAGCTTGGGTGGCGGCGGAGTGGGAATGTACTTCGTGCCAAGAAACTTTCCCCTTGCGTCAAAGTTCCATGCGAACCGCGCCAACCCTGTGTGCGCGCAGGCGTGGCATCCGTCGAGCAGCGGATAACCGACGATGAACTGCAATCCGCCGTCGGGCAGCGGATTTGTCTGCGGCCATGTGGTGCCGCTGCGATCGCCCGGCCAGACGTCCGTCTTTGGGTACTTCTGCCTTACTGACTGATAGAGCGGGTCCTGCTCCATGGCAGCGCGATCAAGCTTCTTGAGATCATCTGCATCGAGGATTACGGGGTCGCCGTTGATCAGCAGGAGAGCGTAATTGTCGTTAGCGCGCAGGGGATACATCACGCGCGCCTCGTCCACTGGCCCGACCTTGTGGAACTCGGTCATGATGCCGACCTGGCCGTCGCTTTGGCGATAGAGCATGCGAGTGAAACTAACGGCATCGGCAGGCGCTCCCGCTTTAGACATCTGGTCAATGAAGCACTCGGCGTAGTTTGGAGGATTGCTCTTGTCGCAGGCGGCGTGGGCGTTACTGATGAAGTCCGGGGGCTGTTGCCAGATTGCCGAAGGGCCGACCCGGCCGGGGGCCTTGGAGGCGGGCTGCGAAGCTGCCGTCCCACTCTGTGGGAGAGCAAAAACGATCGTCAGGGTCGCAAGAACGAACGCCAGGAAGATGAGTGACTTTCGCAAGCTGATCCTCTCAAGCAAGCTTTCCTTCGTGCCAGCCACGTGCTGCATCGCAAACTTGCAAGTTTCAGGTTAGGAACAAATGTAAACGATTCCGGGAGTGACCCGTCAAACCAGCGCAAGCGTGACGAAGGTCACAGACGAAGGGTCGGATCGGGGACGAGAATACATTCAGCATGGGCTTGCTCCGCACAGATCGAAGAATCTTGCCGCTAATCCTGGCGTTGATTGTGGTCCTGTGGGCTGAAGGCGTAGTTGCAATGCTTCCCACTGGCGACTATCCGGCACAGTGCGCCCGGGCGCCGCACATGCAGCACGCGGCGAACTCGATGCCCTGCTGCCCGCCGCGTCCGGAGTCTTGCTCAACCAAGTCCACCCCTCCGTCTTGCTGCGACCTGAGCAACCAGCCGGTGCCGCCGCTGGCCTTCATCGTTACCCCCGGCAAGTCCCGTCCGGACCAGATTAGCGGCAGCAGTACCGCCTGTGTGATGCCGCTCGCACACCAGAAAAGTTTTGCCCTTCTTTCCTCTGTAAGTTCCCCTCCGTTCGTCAAACCTGTCTTCGACCTGAAGACAGACCTCAGGATTTAGAGCCGGGGCCCCCAGCTCCCTCCTTGCGATGGCGCATTTGCGCTGTTGCCCGAGCGTTACAGCGGACCGGTGAGTCCGCGCAAACCGAATTCTGAGGAGATTATGAAATCGAAACTGTTGGTAATGCTGAGCATCTTAGTCATGGCTTTGGGCTTGATGGCCCAAAGCGCGACGCAAACCACAATGGCACCCTCGGGTTGCTGCGGCAAAGATAGCGGCTGTTGCCCGAACGGCAAGTGCTGCATGATGTCGAAAGACGGCAACGGCAAGATGTCGTGCTGCGGTAAAGATGCTGCCTGCTGCCACGACGGGAACAGCTGCTGCGACGGCAAGTAGTGCTGCACGTCCGTAAGCAGGTGCGTAGTTAGTTCCGGGCGGGGCGCGGCCTCAGCCACCCCGAGCGCAAGAGCGGCGCTTGTTGGTGGCCCCGGTCAGCCGCGCACCGCAACCCGGATAGAAAACTGCTCCCGAGCATTCAGATGGGCCGTCGCCGAAGAGAACACCAACAGGCCGCGGCCGAAGCAGGTGTCGAGACGGAAGACGGTGGCAGCGTGCGGCTTTCCATCGGACGTAAAGAATTCGATGTTTGCTCCATCATTGCTCTTTAGCATCTCGCTGAGCGCCGGCCCGTCAGCCTTGCTCGCCTGGTGAAACAGAACCACAGTAACGTCGGTCTTCGGGTCCGTCTTGACCTCGAGGGCCCGGCACAAAATGGTGTGAACCGGCGTGTTGGAGTCCGCCGGAGCAGCGTTCTGCAGGGAGCCGGCAGAGAGTGTCGCAAGGATCGTGCCGAATGCGATAGCGGGTCCCAGGAGAAGATTTTTCACGGTCCCTCCTGGAACGAAACTACCTGATGCCAAGACACAGCCACAATTGACTCGCCCACATGGCCGGAGGTATATTATGTACAGTTTAATGTACATGTACGCTTTTGTGTACAGGGGAGAAACTTATGGACAGGACCCTTTCTGTGACCTCAGCGCGGCAACAACTGTTGAAGCTCACCAAGGACGTGCGGCGGCGCATGGACCGCGTGGTGCTGACCAACAAAGGGGAAGCCGCGGCGATCCTGATGAGTGTCGGCGAATACAACTCGCTGAAGGCGGCGGCTGAACTGGCCATGCGACCGGACATTCTAAAGGCAATGGAAGAAGGATTTGAGCAGATTCAGCGCGGCGAAGGCATAAGCCTGGACGAGGCGTTTCCGCCGGCTTCGAAAGGCCCTGCCCAGACGACTCCTCCTGCGCGTGTCTTACATCGCCAGCGTCCTGCGCACGTCAAATCCAAGCGAGCCGCGCCGCACCGCCATCAGCAGGCAGGCGACTGACGTTCCCCAAGACAATGGCGGCAACGCGCAAAGAAATCATTATCGCTCCCAAGGCCCTGGAGATGATGGAGGCGGCCCACCCCACCGGTGCGGAGCGCGAGGCCCTTCTCCAAGTCGTGCGCGAGCTGGCCACCGATGTTTCCCGTGCCTACCGCATCCTGTTCGTGTATCCTCCGACCTACCGCATTGACGTGGGCCGTTTTCGCATTCACTTCCGCCTCGACGACACGCACGTGCGGGTGGGATTTATCGGAGTTTACTAGCCGTATGTTTCTGCACTTTGCCGGTCCGGTCATCACCCTCCTCGGAGGTGTGCTGGGCGCCTACGGCACGCTGCTGATGTGCCGTCCCTATCATCCGTTTGGTACCTGGAGCGTGGTGCGTCACCTGCTGTGGGTCTGCGGCAGACTTCTGATCGGAGATACCGGCGCCACGCGACAGGCGATCCGTGATGCCGACGCCTTCTCAACCATCAATACCGAAAACCGCGACCGCACGGTAGCTGGCGTCTATGTGCTGGTCTTCAGTTTCATCGTGCAGACGATTGGAGCGGCGCTTATTCTTGTCGATCTGGTCGTCCA
>JBKQKT010000419.1:0-13121 GCA_052147365.1 Candidatus Korobacteraceae bacterium
GAGGTTCGTCCCGCCTTGTGCGGGATGAACCGGAGTCGAAGGACCCCTATATCTGGAAGGGACTCTCGCCGCCTACAACTTCCTCTCCGGCGGCTTCTCCCGCGCGGCTTCGTCGGTGCGCAGCGCCCGGATGACGTTCTCCTCCTGCGCCTCGAACTTCTGCGGATCCTGCCCCCAGCCGGTAAAGTCGGCCGCCAGGCGCGAGCGGACGGGCTTCGCCTTCCCGCTTTCCCACTGAAACAGGTGGCCGTCAAGATTCAACGGAATCAGGGCCAGCACCTTCTGCTTACGCTCTTTCATCAGCAGGCGTTCTTTTTCGAAGGCGGCATCAATTTCGTTGTCCACCCACCAGCTCGCCAGCGAGTGCTCGGAGCAGCAGAGCAGCACCTTGTCCCACATCCGGATGCCACGGTCCACCTGCTCGTAGATATCGTCGCCGGGCAGGAGCTGCTTTTCGTCCGGCCAGCAGCGAATGCCGCGGCCCTGCAGCGTATCGTGCAGGCGGCGGGCAAACAGCTTGTCTTCGTGACTGTAGCTGATGAAGCAGGAGTAGAACTGAACTGGCTGGGTGATTCCGAGGTCCAACAGGCGGTAGAGAACGGTTGTTACGTCGGCCACGGTTAGATTCTGCCGATAGAGTTTCACGAGCTCGATTTCCCAGTTCCGAAGGCCGCAACCACGCAGAAATCTCTCGGGAATCTTGCCGCGCGATTTGTAGATGGTGTCAATGCCGATTATGGAGGGCCCCTTATGTATGACCGTTTCGAGACCTTTGGCACCGCTCAGATCGATATCGGCGAAGAGTGTCTCGCTTGCCAGAGCCTTGGTGAAGTCCGCGTCTCCGAGGTCTGCCCGGGTGAGGTTTGCCTCGCGGAGGTTTGTTTCGTCAAGGTCAGCCCCGATGAGTTTCACCTGGCGGAGGTCTGTCTTGGAAAGGTCCGCCTGGATAAGTTTCGCCCCGCTCAGGTTCGCCCAGCTCAGGTTCGCTTCGTGGAGGCTCGCCCGGCTGAGGTTTGCCATGGGGAGGTCCGCGTGTATAAGCTTCGCCCCGCGGAGTCCCGCCCGGTTGAGTTTTGCCCCGCTCAGGTCCGCCCCGTGGAGGTCGGCCCCGTTGAGGCCAGCCCCGCGGAGGTCGGCCCCGCGGAGGTTCGTCATGCGTAGAATCGCATCGGCTAGGGTAGCCTCCCAGAGGAGCGCCCCGCTCAGGTTCGCCTGGGTGAGGTCGGCTTTCCCAAACTTTGCGTCGCGAAAGTCTGGAGTGCGGTCGGGACGCTCCCCCTCCACCTATTCACTGCTCAACCCCCTGCTTGAGGATTTCCAGATGTTCAGGGTTCGCCATGGCCGCCTGACCTCGCTTGCTTCCGCGATGCTGCGGATGATCTTGACCGTTTGCTTCGAAGGCCACACTCTATGCGACCCTCCCCGCCCAGTCAACGCACAAAGGTCGCAGCGGTTTGACTCATAGTTACGGCGGAATCTCGGGGCGGAATCAGTTCAGGAGAGCGAACGCCAGAGCGCCGGAGGCGCGGCTTTGCAGTTAGCCCAGGGTGAAGCCGCAGGCGGCGGAACCCTGGGTAGGATGTTTATATGAATCCGAGCCGGCTTTCAGCCGGCGACACGAAACGTGCCGCCCGTACGGGCTCGGATTCTCATAAAACGAAACTTCAATCTCCGCATTGCCGAAAGGTGAGTACGAAGAATATCGGAGCACTACGCTACCGAAGCAGCTTGCGCCGCAGGCCATAACCCACGCACACCAGCCCCGGGATGAGCACCATTAGCGTGGCTGGCTCGGGCACCTGGTTCGGTTCCGCAATCAGCTCCACAAAGCCGTCGGCGTTGTCATAGTCAACCAGCCACTTCTCCGTGCCGCCGTTGAAAACGTCGTTCTCAATGTCGGCGAACACCCCGCTCAGTGCTCCCGGCGTGAAGTTCAGGAACTTGAAGGTCGAGCCCACAGCAGGATTGAAGCTGCCCTGCAGCATGATGGCCAGCGTGCCGTCCAGCAACGCCGACCCGTTCACGTTGATGACGCCGAAGCTGTTCAGGCCGGCAATCATTTCGCCCAGTGTTCCGCTGGCCGTTTGAAGGTAGCCCGTGCCAAAGGGTGAGGCCCCCTTGCCCGCCGGCGCCAGGCCCACCTGCAAAAACGATGTGCTGTCAACGGTGACAATCCCGAGGTTGTTCAAAGTCGGCGTCCCGAGGGCTGAGCCGTTGTTCACGCTCACCATGCCGCTGTTGGTGAGGCCGCTTAGCGCCACCAGCACATCCTCGGGGCCATTCAGGGACACCGTTCCCATTGCATTGTTGGTCAGGAGGCCATCGACAATAATCGCGCTGCCGCCGCCGTGGTTGAAAAGGTCGGTGCCCAACATCCCGGAGTTGGTGACGTTGCCTTCAACCGTCAACATGCTGCCGTTCTCGACGGTCACAGTTGCGGAATTGATCAGATCGCCACCTATGGTCGCCATATCGCCTGCGCCAAAGAGGCCGAAGCCGTCCGGGCCCTGATTGGTGAGCGTGCCCGTGATATTCACTGTGTTGCGGCCGCCACTGACCAAAGCGCCCGTCTCTATGACGAATGAGTTGGTGACATCGCCGTTGATCTGCAACGTGCTGCCGTTCCCAACCTCGACATCTCCGGAATTGATGAGCCCGCCCAGGGTGGCCTGATCGCCCGGACCCGCCAGCTCGAAGACCCCGCTGTTGGTCAGCGTCCCGCCGATCGTCAGTTTGTTACCCCCGCCGATAAATAGGCCGGTGTAGATGCCCTGCTGGTTACCACCAGCCGAGTTGGTGACATCGCCGGTGATGGTCAGCGTTCCGCCGCCATCGACGTCAACCAGCCCGCCTGCATTATTGGTCAGGCTACCGCCAACCGTGGCCGTCGCACCGTTGGCAACGATGAAAAATGCGCCGTTGTTGGTCACGTTGCCTGTAATTGTTCCTGTGTCTCCCACGGCCGCCCAGCCAAATTCGTCGTTATTGGTCAGGTTACCCGTGATGTTGAGGACGTTACCGCCGCCCACCAAGCTAATGCCGGTGACCATCTCCCCGTCATTGGTGACATCGCCGACGACGTAGAAAGCGCTGCCCTGTTCCACATCCACCGCTCCAAAGTTTATGAGGCCACCGGCTGCAATCCCTAGTTTGCTGCCGCCTACCAGGTCAATCGTTCCTGCGTTGGAAGCAGTGCCCGCAGTCACGGCGGTGCCGCCGGTCAGATCCAAAACGCCGGTTGCGCCTATGTTCAGCGCATTGGTGATGGTGAGAGTCTGAGCTATACCGCCATCCGTGAGGGTGGAAAGGGTGCCGTTCTCAGCCCCTCCCAAGGTAAGTGAGCTGATCGTCGTGCTGACGTCCAGGGTTACTTTGTCGTTGCCCCCGGAATAAATGGTGACGTCGCTATTCGATCCGGGCTCGCCGGCGCTCCAGTCCCCTGCATTGCTCCAGTTACCGGTGCCGCCGGTCCAGTTGTCTGGCGTGCCGGCAGGGAGGATCAGTATTCCACCCGGATCTCCGCCGTGCGAGAGCCTCAAGTCTCCTACGCCGCCGGACGCACTACCTCCCTCGTCAGACAGATCACTGCCACGGAACGACAGGTCGCTCTCGTAACCCGATGCGTTTCGATTGGGTTCAGATTTCCTGGTGGATGCAAAGCTGGTGGTCACAAGCAGGACCGCAAAAGTACAAAGAACGACAAGACATCTGGTCATGTCTGCCCCCTCTCCGACTAGACTGTCGCAGCAACCTTAACAATCGCCCTAGGGAACCCGACATCTCCTGAGAACAGCAGCTACAGAACCCGGCCAGGGGAACCGCTCATTGGCCCAATGCCAGCGAGAAACTGGCGCGGAAATTAAAGCACGTTTTCGGCCAATTGGCCATTGCCCGCCAAACACTCGGGAGGACCGTCACAACAGGTTGCTAATCAGTCAGATAGGTGCTCGGTGCAAACCGCAACTGCTTAACTTGACTATGCCATAGGCATTATTACTCCAAAAGTAATGGAAAAGTCTTGCGCACCCTCCTCTCCAGAAGTGTCCTCCCGACAAACAGGGTGCGACATGAAGTCACCATGGACTGGTGCGCGGGTGGCCCGTGTCTACGAGCGAATATCAGCCGCCTACGGGTGGCGGGTGGCCCGTGTCTGCGAGTGAAGTCTGCTCTTCTTTTTGCGATTATCAGCCGCCTACGGGTGCCCCGGCAAAGCCTTACAGGCCGGGTGGACGGTATGAGAGGTACCTTCTCAAGCGTTCAGTCTGGACGTGGTGCAGGAAGGCTAGCAGCGACGCGGTTGACCAGCCGAACATCAACACTCCAATCATGGCTTCCCAGCCCGCCACAATTCTCCATGGGCGGTGAAGCACCACGTCGCCAAACCCGAGCGTGGTATAGCTGGTCAGAGAAAAATAGTACGCCGTCTCCCGATCCGCAAAACAATGTTGCAAGATGTAGAACTCCGCCCATATAGAAATCTCCAGCGAGTGCAGAATCAGCAGCACCGCGACCAGGCTGACTAAGGTCAGCCATACATGAGCAACCGTGAGGGTGGGCTTTCTCTTCCACCAGTTGATTAGCCATAGAAAGATGCCATAGCTGCCCATCCCGTGAATGGTGACCGTGAGGATGGAAAGTATCAGAATGCTAAGCAATTGAGGCCACATGCGGGGTTCCTCCGGAGGCATCCTTCTATTGGCAGGCTACCGCGAGGAGTTTACAACTGTTTGTGGGCCGGGGTGGGGCACGCTATCCCAGTGACCCGGGAACCGAAGTCCCCGGGTCTCGAACCGCGCGAGACCCTTCGACAGGCTCGGGGCAGGCTCCGGGGCACCCAGCACATGAAGGATTGGCGCCAACGAAATGCTCTGCCGTCCCCGGGGGACTAGAATTTCTCTATTACGCGACCCACGGTTGAAACCGTGGGCTCTCATCTTTCGCGCGCCCGGGGCGCTCGGGTCAAGCCGATTCCCCTTCCAAGCGGAGTCCTACAATGTGGGGCATCTTATCGTTCTGAACCCCGAGCCGACTACGCGGGACAGAATAAGAAAGCCCAGCGAGTTCCACAATGTGGAGACGAGAGCGGCCGGTTACAGAAAAGCGCCACTTTCCCATTCAAGGAATGTGGCGCAGTCAATCTACTAACAATACTCAGACTTGCGGTCTTTATTCGATCCCGATCTGATACTTCTGTGAGGCAATCCCGTTGGCTACTACCTCGAGATAGCTGGCGCCGGTTTCCATGTTGGCGGGAATGTCAAGATGGGTATAGGCGGGGCCATTGTAACCAACCGCCATGGTGTTGTGATCATGGGTGCGGCAATAGAAAACGTGTCCGGTGGCCTTGTTGGTAATGCGTACGATGGGATAGTTGGTGGCGTCCTGAAAGTCATCGCCGTAAGCGCTGGCTTGCGAGGCGCCGTTGAACTTGAAGCCGAACAGGGTGAACGAACTGCCGCGGGCCAGAACGGCGGTCTGCAGCAGCGCTGATGGCGCGAGGCCGGGATACGGACTTCCGGGCGAGGTGTAGATTTCGACGTCATTGCTGAAGTCGGTGAACAGAACCTGGCCGGTAGGTAGGACCAGCATGTGCCCGACAAAAGAGGGATCACTGGGACTGTTGGGCACGCCCGGAACCTGATTGAGCTTGCTGCCATCCCACTCGAAGAACACCGCGCCGGGCCCGAAGATTCCGGGGCCTGTCATCATCAGCACATTGCCGTCGGGCAGCAGGGCTGCGGGTCCGTCGGCTATATCAAGGTTACCGGGAAAATCGGGACCCGCCGTCCAGGTACCAGCGCTCACGTTGTAGACGGCAGTGTGGCCAGCGGCGCAGCGATTGGCTCCCGTCGCGTAAACCGTGCCGTCAGGCCGCAAGACTGCCGGACCAAGCTCATAGGAAGCCTTGCCGGCGCCGCCGCAATTGGCCGATGAATCCCAAAGTTGTACCGGGGTGCTACCCGCGACCGACCAAGTGCCGCTTCCAGGATTGTAAAGCTCATAGTTCATGCCGGTGGGATCGTAGTGCTCGTAATAGGCGTCCACGTCCAACACCATGCCTCCGGGCAGCAAGGTCAGGCCTTCCTCGACGTAGGGGTCAAACTTGCCTGAGCCTGTGGCTGTCCAGGTCAGGGTCTTGGCATTGAGCAGGGCGGCGTGAGGCGGGTTGTCACAGCAACTGCCTTGCATGTAGGTTCCATTGGTGAGAATCACGCTCGCTCCGTCGCCAATGGTGTTCCAGCCGCTCGGTGGATTGACCGAAGTCCAGGCGTTGGCGATGGGGTCGTAAATTGCCCCCAGCTTGACTTCGCTGCCGCCTGCCGAGCCGTAGTTGTATTCTCCGCCTTCGATGATCACGCGTCCGTCGGGCAACACGGCAGAGCCGAAGTATAGAGGTCCGTAGGTGGAGGGTAGGGAAGCGAGCTGCGTCCAGCTGCCATTGACGTAGTCGCCATTGATGCTGGGAGTTAGCTTCCACCAATTTCCGTAGTTGCCGCTGGAGTCCTGCACCAGGACGCTGCCGTCCGTGAGCAACAGAATGGGACCGGCTGAAATGTTGGGTACGTTGTTGGCAGGTGTCCACGTCTGCGCGCTAGCGGCCCCGAAGGCGACACACAGCACGAGCGCAGCGAATCCAAGCATTCGCAAAAGCTTCATTTTTCTCCTCAAGTCTTTAGTTTCGTCAAAGGCAGGTTTTTATGGCGCAACTTGCCGCCCATGAAGGCAAGCAGCTACTTCGATTTCAGTTTGAGCAATTAGCGGTCGAACAATGGGTGGGAAAAATTTACTCTCCGAGTTCGCCGGAAGTCAATACACGGCGCGAAATACTATGCAGCTCGTAGAACAAAGAGGGATGACCTTGATACAACCTCGGTGGCAGAAGGATGAGTCGAGCCTGACGTTATACTGTCGCTGTTCCCGCTCGCGAAATTATCGCAGCCCGGACTTCGGCCGGGCATTGGATCACGTGCGCACGTGGACGTGCGGCGAGCACGAAGCGACAGCAATGATGAAAACTGTGCCAAGACTGGTGTGTCTGGTCATTGTTCTGGTGCTCGCGCCTGCTGGCTGGGCGCAGGACCTCTCGCCACGCGCCTACCTCATCACGGCGGTAAATTCCAATGCCCTCACCATGACCTATTCGTTCTACGACGGAGGCCTCGACTTTAACGGGACGATTCCCGTGACCGGCGCTACCGGGACCTACAGCGTCCCGATTGCCACCTACTACCATTCGTTCAATTTCTTCGGCCGCTCGGCCAACTTCAACGTCTCGCTGCCCTATGGCGTGGGAACCTTCCAAGGCACGGTGCTGGGCATGAACCGGCAGCTTTACCGCTCCGGCCTGCTGGATTTTAGCGGCCGGCTCTCCGTCAACCTCAAGGGCGGTCCGGCGATGGCACCCAAGGAGTTCGCCAAGTGGCACCAGAAGGTGCTGCTGGGAGCGAGCCTGAGAATCATCGCTCCGACCGGTCAATACGACGGGACAAAGCTGATCAACTGGGGCATCAACCGCTGGGCCTTCAAGCCGGAATTCGGCTATTCGCAGCGTTGGGGTAAATGGATACTCGACGGCTACGCAGGGGTCTGGTTCTATACAACCAACGATGCGTCCTTCAATAAACCCTTGCCAACACCGCAAACCGAAGAGCCTATCGGCTCCTTCGAAGGACACCTGAGTTACGACTTCCCGAAGTCCCCTCGTCTATGGGCCTCGCTGGATGGCAACTTCTGGTTCGGTGGCGTTACCTCTCTCAATGGCATACGCAATCTCGCAACCAAGCAGACCGCCTCCCGCATCGGAGGTACGATCGCGTTCCCCATCAGCAAGCACCAATCGATCAAGGCCAGCTACAGCGACGGCACGTTCGTCCGGTTCGGAGGGAATTACAACAACGTCTCGGTGGCGTGGCAGTATTCGTGGATAGGGCGTCGGCTGAAATAGATTCAGCTTTTTGGAACCTCAGTTCAACGTCGCCAACGTTTACCGCTGGCGTGGCGGCCCGATCAGCGGAGCCTTAGTCGGCGCGCCCATACCAAAGAAGACGGTCACGCCCTGCCCGGCGCCGAGGGTGGAGAGCGCCTCATCCACCTGGCCGAGATCAGCTGGGTAGTATTGCCAGTTGTTGGTGACCCAGACGTCTCCCGCCGGGCCGATGCCGATGTCCACCAGCATCTGCATGCCTCCGCCGACGTAGCCAACAGACGGAGAGATCGCCTCACCTGTCTTCACACCTGGCGGACAGCGCTCGGTGCGGAAGCCGCACAACTGCACGATTCCGGCCGACGCGGTGGCCAGGTTGGATATCCACATGTTGTCGTTTCCGTCTACCGATATCGCCCAGGGACTTACGATTCCTTCGCCGGACACCGGCGAGAAGGAAGCCTGGGTGCCATCCGGGCGGAAGACCGTGATACTGCCACCCGACTCGTATCCCGGCCTCTGCGTGGCCCACATATCGACTAGGACCTTGGCGAAGTCATGCTCGCCGCCGACTTTGACAGCCGCCATTGCTTCCAAAATCTTTGCATGCCCCCGCTCCGAGCTACCCGACCGATTGCAGACCCAGACGTTGCCCATACTGTCGATGGCGATTCCGCTGCCCGACCAACCGGCTTTGAAGAATTCAAGCTTGCTGGGATCGGAGGCGGGGAAGCGGGTGACATTGTCGCTGAGCACGTTCGAAATCCAGATGCGGTCCTGCTGGTCGATCGCGAGATGGAATGGAGCGAGCAGTTTGCAGGGGTTCTTCAGCGGATCGCCGGTCTTGTTCTGGCAGAAGAACTTGGCCTTGGCGGGATCGCCCTGCGGCATATGAATGACCTGGGCGTGCTCTATGTCGATCGTCCACACATCGCCATTGGGCGTGACAATGATGCCCTGCATCTGCCCGAGTTGGTGACCGAAGTTGTAACCGTCGGGCGGTGACAGCGGCTTGCCATTCTTGTCGAACTTTGCGATCGCCTTGGTGCCGTAGGTGGTGCCCCACACATTGTCGTGGGAATCAATCGCCAGGCCAAAGCCGATGCCTCCAACTCCGCCGCCAGTGAAGCCCAGCGGACTTGGCGACAGCCCCTTGCCGTTGGGTGCGAACTTGGTAAGATTGCCGTCCCATAACGCGTCCGCATTCTGCGCGCCGACGATGAAGTTGTCCCCGACCCAGGCATTGCCCTCGCTATCGAACATCATTTTGCCGCCGCCGCTGTATCCCCCCCCGGTAAACTTGAGCGGAAATATCCAGGCGCTTGGCGAGTAAGTCAGGTAGGGCATGAACGGCGTTGGCCGGAAAATCTTGCCGGGTTGGTTCGGCAAGGGGTAGAAGTAGTTGAGCAAGCCGAAGACTTTGTCAGCCTGGTGCGAAGGATAGCGGACGATGGACTCGACCGCTGCGAGCGTGTCCTTCGGATAGGCGCCCGTCGGCGACGTCCCCACATAGAAGAGACTGCTGCACGCATCGGCCCTGACCCGCGTCACGCAGCCCGCCACGATGCTAGAGAGCGTGGCGAAATTGGCCATGGTGGGCGTCTGCGCGCTGTTCAGCGGATCAAGGATGGTCTCACCGTAGCTGCCGTATTCCAGATTGACGAAGTTAGGCACGTTGCCCGCGGCAATCCGCAGCTCCAGCGGCGAGCCCTTGATCGCCGCGCCGTCGATGAACTGGGTATGGGTGACCACCGACGCGAGGGTGGTCATCTCGTCGATGACGACAAGGGTCGGAGGCTTGCTGCCCACAACTGTTAATAGTGCGATCGCCGGATTGTCGCCGCCCCTGCCTCCAGGTTCGCCACCAGTCGCCACCAGATAAAGACTCGCGCCAGCTTGGGATCCTGTGGTGCGAACTTCAAACCGGCCTTCGTTGTCGGTTTTCGTCTGTCCGAGTTGCTTGGGCGGTCCTGCACTCGCTTCCCACAACGTCACGCTTGATTGAGCGATCGGGGCGCCTCCTCCCAGGACTTGACCTTTAATGCTGTCGGCAGCAAAAGCCTGCCCAGCAAGCAACAGGCTGGAAACGAAAAGCATGAACAGCGTGAGCTTCGTAGTCCTGATCTTCATTGTTGTCTCTCCTTGACGACAGCCTAGTGCATCGCGATTAGTACGTCTGCACCTTGCCGATGCGCGGCGGCTTCACTGGCGCTGCCACTCCATAGATCACGGTGAAGCCCGACCCGCCACCCCAAGTCGATGTGGGAAGGGCCGGAGTTGGACTTGCGGCCGCGTCGAGAAGGTTCCAGTTGTTCGCGGCCCAGACGTTGCCGGCCGGGTCGATCGACACGTCGGTGATCATCTGGATGCTGCCGCTCTGAAACATGTGGATGAGGTCGCCAGCCTTCGTGCCGGCGGGGTGGCCCTTCGTGTTGTCGCCAGCCAGCAGCGTCACCGAGCGGGCCCACATGTTGCCGACCCAGACATCGTCATTGCCGTCGATGTTCAAACCCCACGGGATGTTGATCGCCTCACCGGTGAAGCCCATCGGGGCGGGTTGGGTACCATCCGGACGGATCATGTTGACTGCGCCGGTCGGCCGGGGCGGCGGCCCCATCACGTACTTGAACATGGCTGCGGTAATCAGCTTGAACTGCTCCATGATGGATATGCCATCGGGAAGCTTCGGCTGCGGGGTTTTCAGATCCATATTGCTTGCTACCCAGACATTTTCCTTCGAGTCCAGGGCGAGGGCCCGGACACCGATTCCCGCTCGGAAGCTCTCCGCCTTGCTGGGATCTCCCACCGGGAACCGGACGACCGTGTCCCCTGAGGAGTTGGCCACCCAGACACGATTCTGGGAGTCGATGACGATGTCAAAAGGAGACTTCAAGCCCGCGGGCTTCACGATCTTGCCGTATTTGATTCTTCCACCTGGGAAATAAAGCAACTGGTTGTTCGAGCCATCGGCGATCCAGACGTCGCCATTCGGGGCAACGCCAATTCCCATCAGACCGAGGAATTTCTCTTTGAACGGAAAATCGCTTTCGCTGGCGACCGGCTTGCCGTCGAAATCCATCACCAGAATTTTCCCGTTGAAGCTGGAGATCCAGACTCGGTCTTTGGTGACGGCCGTGCCCCAGCCGACGCCGTCAATACCCATGCCCCTGAATCCGAAGATCGGTGGTGACAGTGCGACTCCGTTGGGGCTGTACTTAGCCACGCCGCCGCCCGTGCTCTTGTTGACGCCAGACTGCGAGCCCGGCATCCAGTTCATGCCGCTCCACAGATTGCCTTCCGCATCGAACATGAAACGGCCATTGGCATAGTTCCCGCCGCCTGAGAAGCACAGGGAGAGGGCAAAATCATCGGGAGCGTAAACGAGATATGGCGCGAACGGCGCGCTACGCCGCCCATCGGGCGCAGGCAGGGGATAAGTTTCGTCGAAGATCGCGTAAAGCTCTTTCGGATTGGCCCACGGCTCTCGCGCAATCCCAGCGACTGCTTCGAGGGTGTTCTTCGGAGTGGCTCCCCCGGTGGGGGTGGCGGCCTTGTAGAAGCGCGCGCGCCAATCATCGTTGGCTACCGTGAAGGTCGCAGTGATCAACGAGCCAAGCGTGTCCAGGGTCGCCATCGTCGTCGTCATATAGCTGTTGATCGGATCCATCAGCACCTTGCCCCACGTGCCGGTCGCAGGGTCGACCAGGTTGGGAACGTTTCCGGCAGCGATCTTGAGCCCGAGCGGATTGCCGGAAATGCCATCGCCGTCGATGAACCGCGCATTGGTGAATGCGGATGCGACAGTGGTGAGTTCGTTGATGGTCACGCTGGCCGGAGGATTGCTGCCCACAACCGCGAGCAACGCGATCGCCGGGTTGTCGCCGCTCGCCTTGCTGGCCTTGGGTACGCCTCCGGTCGCCACCAGATAGAGGACGGCATCGCTGTGTGCACCTTTGGCGCGAACCTCGAACCGGCCGTCGTCATTGGCCTTGGTCTGAGCGAGTTGCTTGGGTGCAGCGGCACTCGCCTCCCACAAAGTTACAGTTGATTTTGCGATGGGGGCGCCTCCGCCGAGAACCTGACCTTTGATGCTGTCGGCAGCAAAAGCCGCTCCGGCCAGGAAGAGGATGGAGACTGCCAGCGCAGCCAGTGTCAGCCTGCGATTGCTCTTTCCAATATCCATTTTCTTTCTCCTTAAGCGTGGTCTTCCGCGAGCGCTGGATCCAGGACGCGTCCGCTGATGAGCTATTTTCGTTGGGATACCCAGCATAACTGCAATGCGCAAGCGTCCGCAGGCAACTTCCCCAAAAGTGGTAATGAGTGAGCTTGGAATCTGCCGGCCCCGTTAGTGCGCAGCTACATGCCCAAGCATTTCTGGCAAGCCAGAGCTCAGGCCATTCCACATGATCTGCACACCGATTGCCATCAGGATAAAAGCCGAGAGTCGCGTCAGAATGTTGGTGCCTGACTGGCCCAGCATCCTCACCAGCCGGTCAGCTTTTCCGTAACACACCCAGACCAGAAGACAAAGCAGAAACATGCCTGTCAACGCTGCCAGGAAATGGCGGGGATAGCCATGGTCAAAGCCGGAACCTGCCTGGTGTCTCAAGTGGGCGCCGAGTGTGATTGCGATGGAGATGCAGCCCGGGCCTACGGTGATAGGGAGCGTCAGGGGATAAAAGGCATGCTGCAGTGCGTCTTCGAGCGTGTATGACGCTTTCTCCCCGGAGGAAGCAGCCTCCTGCTGATTGAGTAAACCCCAGCCCGTGGACGCTACGATTAGGCCGCCCGTGATTTGGATAACGACCAGACTGATTCCGAAAAAGGACAGGATTCCGCTGCCCAACAGAAACGAGACAGCCAGCAGTACGAATCCGTAGGCCGCGATCTTCCGCGCCAGGATCTCCTGGGCGGCTGGCGGGTACTGCCGCGTCAGGCTCAAGAAGATTGGAGCATCGCCGATGGGGTTTACCACCGGGAAGAGCGTCACAAACGTGACTACAAGTATCTTAATGAAGTCGAGTGGATCCACTTAGTTCACTCCGTCCAACAGGGCGTGTTCTCCTATGCAAGCATCAAGGACATCGTAAATAAACATTATTGGTGCAAGGACTGGTACAGCGCCGAGAGATTCTGGGGAGCGACGTGAATGAGGCCGCCGCGCGGGCTGTCAATGTCTCCTATGAGAAGGAACGAG
>JBKQKT010000420.1:0-3784 GCA_052147365.1 Candidatus Korobacteraceae bacterium
CTGCGGGCAGGATGCCCGCGCTCCCGCGAACTTCATCGCTTCTGAGTGCCCGTCAGCATACGGGTATGAGCGACCGCTCTGAAATCCAGAACAAGGAGAACTTATTCTGTGTTTATCTCACGCAGGCAATTCCTCGGCAGGGCAGGGACAGGGTTATTGCTCGCAGAATCGCGGCTCTTGCAGGCGCAGCGCACGTCTGCCATGTCTCCGCATGCGCCGTCCGCACCTGTTCCGAGTCAATCGAAAGTCGCGGTCATCTACGGGGAGGCGCGCCGCAAGATTGTACACGATGCCTTGACGGCCATCGATGAGCAGGTCAAGCCCAAACTGGCAGCTAAGAAGTACGTCGTGATCAAACCGAATGGTCTTGCGGCGGAGAATCCACTGGCTTCTACCCATCCCGACACTCTGCGCGGGATTCTCGATTACCTGATGCCGCGTTTCAGAGGGCCGGTGTTGATTGCGGAGTCGTCCTCCGGGGACACGTTCGAGGTTTTTGACAGACAGCACTACGAGCACCTCGTGCCGGAGTATACGAAATTGGGCCTGACGGACCTGAATCGCGAGGCGAAATACAAGACCTTGCCGCTCATTGACTTTGATCTTCATGTCACGCAAGTCCGGTTGGCGGCGCGACTTCTTGATCCGGACGCTTTCGTGATCGGCGCGGCGATCATGAAGACGCACAACACTGTCATTGCGACCCTTTCCGTGAAGAACATGGTGCTGGGCGCCCCGCTGCACAGTGCGCCAGGCGAAACCCCGGAGTGGAGCGACAAGCGTAAATTCCACGTAGGCGTGCGCCAAACTCATTACAACATGATGCTGGCGGCACAGAAACTCCAGCCCAACTGGGGTGTGGCCGTCATCGACGGCTTTGAGGGCATGGAAGGGGAGGGGCCGGGCTCCGGCACCGCGGTGCCCTCGCGCATCGCGATTGCCTCGACCGATTACATCGCCGCGGACCGCGTCGCTCTGGAGGCGATGGGGATTAACTCGGCCTGGATCGGATACCTGACTTATTGCGGGCAGGTCGGCTTGGGGCAGTACGAATTGGAGAAGATCGATGTTATCGGCGCCAACCTCGCGTCGGTCAAGCGGAACTACCGCCTGCATCCCGACATTCAACGCGAACTCAAATGGATGGGACCCATGGAAGGCTTACCACCTATTCTTGGAGAATTGCGAGAAGAATCTCTCAAAGCTTCGGCATGATAGCCTAGCCATGCCGAGAAGTCATGACCCAAGATATGGCGGTCGAAAGTGGGATCGGACACCTGGCACCTGAGACCTGTTCTGCCGGTTGACATGCTGATCGGCATTGTGCAAAAATTTCTAGTCTACTAACCAAAGAAAGGGACTTACCCGCAAGCATCGAGCGCAATGGCTGACGAACAGAAGTCGCCGCCCAAGGCGGACAACGGAGGCGAGACGCCAAAGCCTGTTTCCAAGGCTGAGGCATCGCCGGCGGGTAGTCCTCCCTCGGGTACTCCTGGAACACCTGCAGGTTCGAACCCCGAACCTGCGAAGCCGGCGGCCACTGCGCCTGCGAAGCCCGCGGCGGCCGCGCCCGCCAAGCCCACAGGGGCTGCGCCGGCAAAGCCTGCTGCTGCGCCTGCCCCCAAAGCTCCGGTCAAACCAGACCCATGGACGAGCCCGCTTTTGGACGCGCTTCAGAAGGCGTTTCCCGGGGCAATTCAGGAGGCGGTGATCTTCCGCAAGATGCCCTCGATTACGGTCGCCAAGGAATCACTGCTCGCACTGTGTCATTTTCTAAGGAGCGAAGCAGGCGGGGCTTACACCCTGCTCACTGACGAGACGGCGGTGGATTATCCCAAGCGGGAAAAGCGCTTCGACATCGTCTACCATCTCTATTCATTCGAGCGCAACGACCGTTTGCGGCTAAAGGTTCTTGCTGCTGCGGCCGAACCCGTTCCTTCCGTGACCGAGGTTTGGCCCGCGGCCAATTGGCTGGAGCGCGAAGTCTACGACATGTTCGGAGTGTTTTACGAAGGCCATCCGGATTTGAAGCGTATTCTTCTGCCCGACGAGTGGGTTGGCCATCCGCTTCGCAAAGACTACGACATTCTGCGTCAAGATGCTGCATGGGTTAAATCCAACCTGGGAATCGAGAGCGGACAGTAACTGATGCCCGAAACCACTTACCTCGACGCCAGCGAATTGATGATCAATATGGGGCCGCAGCACCCGGCCACACACGGCGTTCTGCGGGTCAAGTTGAAGCTGGACGGCGAACGGGTGCTGGGCTCGGAGTGTGTCATCGGTTACCTTCACCGCGGGGTGGAGAAGATTGCCGAGAACCGGACCTATGCCCAGTTTGCACCCTATACGGATCGCATGGATTACGTGGCCGCGGTCACCAACGGCATGGGTTACGTCGAGGCTGTCGAGAAATTGCTGGGAGTGGAGGTCCCGCCGCGCGCCCAGTTCACGCGGATGGTCCTGGCCGAATTGCAGCGGCTTGCCAGCCACTTGCTGTGGCTGGGAACGCATGCGCTCGACCTGGGCGCCATGACCCCGGTTTTCTACACCTTCCGGGAGCGCGAGGAAATTCTCAAGATCTTTGAAAAATACTGCGGAGCCCGGCTCACCACGCACGCTTTCCGCATCGGAGGATTGCAGTACGATCTTTACGACGGATTGGAACAGGATTGCCTGAAGTTCTGCGAATACCTCCTGCCCAAGATCGATGAGTACGAGCAGTTGCTGACCAAGAACCGCATCTGGATCAACAGAACCCGCGGCGTGGGCGTTCTGAGCGCCGCAGATGCGATCGCCTACGGCGTGACGGGGCCCGTGCTGCGGGGCTCGGGAGTAAAGTGGGACATTCGCAAAGTGCAGCCCTATGAGGCCTACGACAAGGTGGAATTTGACGTGCCTACCGGTGAGCACGGCGATACCTACGACCGGTATATCGTCCGAATTCAGGAGATGCGCCAATCCGTGCGCATCGTCCGGCAGTGCGTGGAACGCCTTGCGCCCGGACCCATCTTCGGCAAAGTGGGCAAGGTGATCAAGCCGCTGGCCGGTGAGGTGTACCACTCCATCGAGGCGCCCAAGGGCGAGTTGGGTTATTTCGTGGTGAGCGATGGAACGGTAAACCCGTACCGGGTGCGGGTGCGGCCCCCTTCGTTTGTTAACTTGCAGGCGCTGGACATCATGATTCGCGGCCACCTCGTCGCCGTCGTGGTGGCGGTGATTGGAACGCTGGATATCGTGCTCGGCGAGGTAGACCGGTAGGAGTCAGAAGTCAGGAGTCAGGAGTCAGAATGGGGCGGAAACGCACGTACGACCGTATTCTGACTCCTGGCTTCTGACTCCTTGCGCGTCACTCGTCGCTGAATATATGCAAAACCTAATCGAGGACTTGTCGTGCCGAACGACGATCCGGTCGACGTTGACGCCCCAATCGTTCGGGTTGCCCAGCAGGATCGTGTTCCGTCCCTGCTTGAGCCGCACATGGACCTCCTTGGTGTCGAGATCCCTTCCATCCCACCCCCCGGTGGATGGAAAGCTGACATTGATCGGCTCGCCGCCATTGACCGTCACAAACATCGTGCGATCGGAGCCGCTCATGTACGCGATCGTCACGATGTAATTGCCGTCCTTTTCGGCGTGGACCTTGTTGAACTGCAGCGTGTTCTCAGGCTTCGAACCGATAAAGCACACGAATTTCCCGCCCGAGCACTTTCCTGCGGGATCATCCAAGCGAACGCGAGCGGTGCCAGAGAGCGTGTTTTCCGGCGACTCGGCTTCATAACTG
>JBKQKT010000421.1:0-3489 GCA_052147365.1 Candidatus Korobacteraceae bacterium
CGGAACCGACTTGAGCGTCAAGCTTCTGCGCGGAGATAAAATGAGAAGCTGGCAAGCCTTGTTTGATGAGATTTCGGCGGCACTTCAGTTTCCATATTATTTCGGTGAAAATCTGAACGCCTTTGACGAGTGCGTAACGGATCTTGAATGGCTCAACGCGCGGGGATATTTTCTTGTGATTCTTAAAGCTGACGAAGTTCTAGCTAACTGCGATGAGGCAGATTTTCAAGCATTGATCAATCACCTGAATGTCGCGGCCTCGGAATGGGCGAAACCGATCAAAGCTGGGCAAACGTGGGATCGCGATGCGCGACCCTTTCACGTGTTATTTCATACGGAGGACCACAACGCTGATCATTTGCGCGCTCGCCTCGAGAGAACCAATTTGAATATTCCCAGATTAGCGTTTGTTTAAAACCCCATTATGGGTGCGTGGTGGGATCTTCTACGGCGAGACCTTCGGCAACCGCGGCGGTGTAGAGTTCTCGATCAGCCGAAACCAGCGTCACTGCTTCAAGCCCCATCGCCTGACGCCGCCGATTCCCTTCAAGGGCAGCGGTAAGCTGGACGGCATCATAGGCACGAAGGCCGTGACGGTGATGCTGGCCTACAACTTCCTGGTGTGGCAGGAATGGCAGCAACGACAGGAGCGAGCCCGCCCTGGAAGACCGCGGCGGGCTTTTTCCCCCTCGGGCGGATCGGCGTCGCAGGACGCTGCCGGAAATCCATCGGCAGATCTGCGATTGGCTACGCCACGAGGCAGCCAAGGAATCCGTGTTGCGTGAACTCATGAGCGTGCCGGAACGAATCCCGGCCTAACTGATAGAGTAGTACTAGAGATCCACCAAGTTTATTGAGGTAACCAAGTTGGGCCACGGGCCGCAAGGCCTTCTCCGCGGCCTTACCATCAGTCGCTGTGTATGGTTGCCAGAGACCAGCCGAGCAGCCGTGTGCCAGCTTATCCCCGCGGGGCGGGGCGGAAGTCGCGCGGATTGAGGCGCCACATCTCATAGAGATAGCGGAAGGCCGAGTAAGGCCAGAGCGTGTAGTTGTAGTCGTTCTTGTCCGTGTACCACGCGCCGCAGCCGCCGCTGAACACCATGTGCTTCATGTCCCGGCGCAGGCGCGCATCGTATTGCGCCACCACGCCCGGGTCCGGATCGAGAGTGGCGAGTCCTTCCCGCTCCATGAAGGCCAGGCACTTCACCACATACCGCGCCGCGGACTCGACCATGATGAGCGCCGAGGTATGCCCCGTCGCGCTGTTGGGACCCAAGAGCATGAAGAAATTGGGGAAGCCCGGAACCATCACGGTACGGAAGGATGTCACTCGCTCCGCCCACACATCGGCGAGGCGCCGCCCGCCGCGGCCAACGATGGTGACATAGTTCGTTATGTCGAAAGGCTTGAACCCCGTCGCCTCGATGATGGTGTCGATCTCATGCAATCTGCCGCTCACGTCGCGCACGCCCTTCGCCTCGACGCGGGCGATGGGGTCGGTCACCAGATGTACATGCTCGCGGTTGAATGTGGTCAGGTAGTCGTCGGCGATGACGCGGCGCTTGCAGCCGGGCTCGTAATCGGGCGTGAGCTTGGCGCGCAGCGCCGGGTCGCGCACGGACTCTTCCAGATGCTTGAGGCCCGTCTGCTTCAGCCGTTTCGCGAGCAATCCGTTGCGTCGGAGCGACAGCATCCCCATGACATCCATGAACGTCCAGAGAAACCAGCGATAGGCCCGCATCAGCCACGGATATCGGCGGAAGCGTGCCCGCGTCTTCTCCGGAATGTCGCGCGCAAGCCGTGGGAACACCCAGGCGGCCGAGCGCTGAAAGACGGTGACCTCGGCGACGTCGTCGGCAATCGCCGGCAGCACCTGGGCGGCGCTCGCGCCCGTCCCGATGATGGCGACGCGCCGGCCTTTGAGATCGAAGCCGTCCGGCCATTCCGCCGTGTGGAAGACCGGCCCCTCGAAGCCCTTCAGGCCGTTGATATCGGCGTGCTTCGGACTATGCAGGCCGCCGAGCCCGCTCACCACCAAGTTCGCCGTAACGCGGCCGCCGTCCTTCGTCGTCACGGTCCAGCGCGCGCCGTCGAACACGACATCGCTCACCTCCGTGCCGAAGCGAATATGCGGGCCTAACCCATACTTCTCCACGCAGCGCTCGCAGTAGTCCCAGATCTCACGGCCGCTGGAATAGGAATGGCTCCAATTGGGATTGAGCTCGAAGGAGAAAGAATAGACGTGGCTGGGCACATCGCAGGCGATGCCCGGATAGCGGTTCTCGCGCCAGGTGCCGCCGACGCTCTCCGCCTTTTCCAGGATGACGAAGTCGTCGATGCCCTTCTTCTTCAGTTGAATGCCCATGCAGATGCCGGACATGCCCGCGCCCAGAATGGCCACGCGCAAGGCGTGTTCCTCCGTGGGCGGAGCCGCCCTTTCGGCGGCGGCTGTGCCAGTCATTGAGAACACCTCGACGTCCTTCACCAGACGCTCGGCGATGGCGGCGCCGGTGCCGCGGCCTGCGCCGGTGACGATTGCAAACTTATTAGTCATGTCATCCTCCAAATACACCTTTTGTGTGCTCTATCTCCCTCAGGATGCCAATGCGTCACATGAATCGATCCTCCCCTCCCGGGTGCTCGGCCTGCTGGGGCGATGGAACCGATCGGTCACGCCGAGCTTGCCGATTTGCCGGCGGTCCGAACCCGAGCATGATCGTTCTCCCGGAGCCATCACCCTGGACTCCGGGAGTCAGGCTACCACGCCTGGCAAGGATAGTTCGGCCGAGCGTTTACAGGGGTAGCAGCCCCAAGTCTGCGAAAACCTCCGGTAGCGTGTTGGGCGCAATATCGAGGGTCCGGCACACCTGAGCCGGAGAGGCTCATTTCACTCCTTCGATAGCCCAAGGGTGCGGTATTTGGCGCCATGTTGACCCCAGGATCGGACCCCGTTTACTTGTGCCCAATACGCCGGCTCGGCGGCGAACATTGCGCCCACCGCGTGATGGACGCCATAATTTTGCGCACAGGGCTTACGCACCACTTTTCCCTGGGTTTTCTGGGGTTTTCATGGAAAATACAAGATAGCCATATAATGTTACGTAAATAGTAATGCGCTGTATTGGTCACAATAGTCTGGGTTTGCTCGGGATACGAAACTTCCCATATAACCTAGCTTCGCTATTGTGATGCGTAAGCCCTGATTTTGCGCACTATCTCGAGACATCCCACCGATTCCGGCCGCTTTGGGCTCCCAGCCTACCCAGGTTGACGGCCCAGGGGGAGTCCTTACCGTAGGTTTTCGCACGGAAGGGGCTGGGACCCCTTATAGAACAGTCCACCTACAACCTACGGGGTGCTCCGAGTTTCCAGTCCTCGCGGATCTCTTTTGCCAGGTGGTCGAGATCGGGAAAGAGTGTAGCCAGGGCTTACGCATCACTATAGCGAATCCGGGTTAGCTGGGAAACCCTGCCTTCTGGTCAAATCCAA
>JBKQKT010000422.1:0-14020 GCA_052147365.1 Candidatus Korobacteraceae bacterium
TCGACACACAGAACTGTACGTGAACCGCCTTTCACGCCCATGTTGGTGATTCCTTAAAGAAATAGACGAGCCGAGATTTGCTTTGGATGCCTCGCTTTATATTGAGGTTGTCATCATCCGTGACAAATCGCAAGGGATTCTTGGCTGACCAAGCCGAGTCGTAGTGCATCTAACTGTGAGATGAAAAAACTGACTGCAAAAGCCAAGATTACGAAGCTCAATGAGCTGGTCGAAGCACTGTGTGGAATTTACAGTCGCGTGGCGCGAAAGCAGGGCGTCCATCGCACCTTTGTCAGCAGAGTGGCGCGAGGCGAAAGACATTCGGAACCTATTGAGAACGCGCTAGTTAGCGAATACGACGAAATATCCGAGCAGGCACCTTAAAATCCTTTTCCCGCCCGCCTGCTCTTGGTAGACTCGCGCCAATGCCATTTCGCATCCAGCAGGTAAGGGTCGACAGCTCCGCTGGCCCTTTTCGACGCGTGCGCCAGTATGTCTCTTCCGCCTTCAACTATGACTGGACACGCGAGATGCCGAGGTCCAAACGGGTCATCGCATGGATCGGCATCTTGCTGCAGGGATACGCCATCTATGCCGTTTGGTCACGGTCTTTGGTGTGGCCCGTAATGTGGCCGAAAGGAATCGCCCTCTATGCCAGTGCGTTTCTGCTTTACATGATTGGCTCCGGCCTCATGAACGCGATGCTGACCTCGGAATTGGTCCGCAAGACCCAACTGGAAGCTGACCAGATTGCCGCGCGACAGATCCAGCAGACGCTCCAACCGGAGAAACTCGACGCGTTGCCGGGCTACCAGGTCGAGACCTTCTATCAACCTTTCCGTGACGTGGGCGGCGACTACTTTGACGTCATCGCCTTGCCTGACAACCGCACCCTGTTCGCGGTGGCGGATGTGTCAGGGAAGGGAATGCCGGCGGCGCTGCTGGCGGCAAACATACAGGCCCTGGTCAGGAGCATCGCCAATGTAGAACCAGACCCTCTCGCGCTGGCCCGGCAGATTAACAAGCACCTGAGCCGATACACTCCGATGGATCGCTTTGCGACGGCAGTGTTCGTCGCCCTGAATCGCGATTCGGGAGAACTGACCTATGTGAACGCCGGCCACAACGCCCCCATCGTGTTTTGTTCGGGATCAACAACCTTGCTGGAGGCCACTGGCATGCCGCTCGGTTTGTTTGCCGAAGCGGAGTATGAAGCTGGTAATGCAGCGATTCAACCAGGTTGCGGCCTCCTGTTATTCACAGATGGATTGACCGACTCAATTGCCGGCACGGATTCCACAGTCCGGTTGCGCGATGCTTTGGCTAACGGTTCAGGACGAACGATGGCAGGCCTTAAATCCTTAGTGGACCCGGCACGCACCGAAGACGACATCACCATACTGCTAGTGAAACGTTCTGACTCCAATTCGAGCGTAATGCTCGCGTAGAAACGGATTTTCACGCCAGATTGAACTTCAGTTCGCCCAGTTTTTCCAGGCTACAGGCGATTTTGTCGCCGGGTTTCAGCCAAACCTGCTTGTCCTTGGGCATTCCCCAGATCACTCCCTCCGGCGTGCCGGTGAAGATGATGTCTCCTGGCCGGAGAGAAATACGGGCCGAGGTATAGCTGATGATCTGCCGGCAGTTGTAGATCATGTCGCTGGTGTTGGACGACTGCCTGGTTTCGCCATTGACCCGACACTCCAATTTCAGATTGTCGGGATCAACCTGCTCGGCGGTGACGAAATAAGGGCCCAGGGGAGCAAAGCTATCCGGAGTCTTGCCCACCATCCACTGGCCGCCGGTGTCGAACTGTAGATCGCGGGCCGTGAAATCGTTGCCGGTGGCGTATCCCGCCACATAGGACAGCGCATCTGGTTCAGGGACGCTGCTCGCCTCCTTGCCCATCACGATTACCAGTTCGATCTCATAGTCGAACTTGGTAGCCACGGCCGTGGGCAACTTAATGGTGCCGCCATTACGCAGAAGTGAGTTGTTGTACTTATTGAATAGGACCGGCTGCTTGGGGATGGGCAGCTTGACCTCCTGCGCGTGCCGCCGGTAATTCAAGCCCACGCAGATGATCTTCTCCGGCCGCGTAACCAGCGGTCCATACTCGATGTTCTCTTCCTTGAGGAACAGCTTCTGCGTGGCATTCGATTTCACGGCCGCTTCCACCACTGCCTGAACGCTGGCGCCCTCCTCGCGTTGCAGCATGTCATCGAGAGTCGCCGGAGTGTACAGATTCAGCGCGCCTGCTGCTTCCTTGACGTCGAGGATGCCCTTGCTGGTCTTGGCTCCCAGACGGTATTCGCCGTTGCGGCGCATCGTCAACAGGGTGACACCGCGCGCCATGCCTTGCTTCGGCTGGCTTGTCGTCTTGGCCTCGGTGCTCACAGGGTTCAAGCCCAGTGCTGCCACGGCGCCGACTGTGCCGGCTCCTTTCAAGAAACTCCTGCGGTTCGCTTTCATAGACTTGCTCCTTCGTCACTAACCAGGGACTCTACTAATTGAACTCCCAAGCGGTGGGGATTGTATACCCCCTTGTCACCTTTCACGTAGATGTGTCGCGGCTTCTGCGCCTGGGGAAAACAGGGGTGGATCTGTGCGAGAAACATTTGGCGAAGAGCGTAAGCGAAAAGGGAACAGCCCGCGTCAATTTTGAATTTCCTACGGCTTGTGCGAAAGTAGCGCCGTGCGCGCCGTCGCCCTGCTTGGACCCATAGCTAAAGAGCACGATTTCCGGCCCTTTGAGTTGCCGGGCGTAAACCTGTTCGCGGGCAACGAACTCGACCCCACTGACCAGCCTGACGCAGCGCTTATCTTCGGCGGCGACGGGACCCTTCATCGCCACCTCAGCGCACTGGCGCTGAAGAAGGTCCCGACGCTCATCGTTCCCATGGGCAGCGCCAACGACTTCGCTCGTTCCATTGGCGTGGAGAGCGTCGAGAAGTCGCTGGCAGCCTGGAAGCGTTTCTGCGCCGCAAGTGATAACGTCCGCGCGATTGATTTGGGCACGATTCAACGGCTTGACGAGACGCCCCGCGATGCACCGGTCGCATGGGAAGGCGAGTCGCTTGAATCGCTGCACTTCGTGCCTGACGGCCCGCGTCGCGATCTTCCGCAACTGGGTCCGCGCATCATGCACGCGGAATTGCGCCATTTGAGCGAGGCGGAAGATGAGGCCGCGCGGACTACGTTTTATGCCTGCGTCGCCGGAACCGGCCTGGATGCGGCCGTGAATCGCCTCACGCTTCAACAGCCGCGCTGGCTGCGCGGGCACGGCGGCTACGTCGTCGCGCTGCTGCAGGTGCTGGGAGGCTTTCAGGCGCCGCACATTACGCTCTCGGTAGAGGTTGATGGCCACTGGCAAACACGGCTGGATGAGCCAGGATTTCTCATTGCTGCCGGCAACGCGCCGCAATATGGTCAAGGAATGCGATTAACCCACCAGGCGCAAATGGACGATGGATTGCTAGATGTTTGCTTTGTGCGGCCGCTCAGCAAGCTGAAGCTGCTGCGGCTCTTTCGGCTGGTCTATCGTGGCGCGCACATTGGATTGAAGGAAGTAGAGTATTTCCGCGCCTCGCGGGTGCGGATTCAGACGGAGCCGACGACGGAAGTTTTTGCTGATGGCGAGTATATTTGTCCAACGCCGGTCGAGTTGGGCGTAAGCCACAACGCTCTGCGCATTATTTGTTGACGAATGATACGTACAAACGTCATAGCCATCAGCGGATTGCCGGGACAAACGGCGCTCCTGGCGGGACGAACGTCGAACCTGCCGCATTTTTCTGGAACTTATCGCGCGGTGATGGGTCTATACTGTAGTAGATAGAGAGAGATGGGATTTCGTTTAGTTTTCAAACGACCGGTCGCACCTGTGCCTACAGATGCGCCTCGAGTTGCGCCTCAGGATCAGGTATTGCCTTCGTTGTTCGAGGGCGAGGGACTTTATCCGCAGCGCAAAGAGGTATTCCTCTATTCCTACAGCATCGTTCTCGTTTCTTTGGCCCTGGTCATCTGGTCGGGACACTGGGCTTTCACGCACCAGGATGAGATCAAGCAGCAGGTCGTTTCCCTGGCCACCGACATCAGCCCGTACATTCCGCTGCCGGTTTCGAAGAACCGCATGGGCGGCGGCGGTGGCGGCGGCGACCGCGACAAGCTCAATGCTCCCAAAGGTGCGTTGCCCAAGTCGGCGAAAGACCAGATTGTCCCTCCCGCGATTGTGGTCCGCAACGAGCATCCCAAGCTGGAAGTAACGCCGACGGTTGTCCTGCCGCCGGAGATCAAGTTCCCCTCAATGCCTCAGTTGGGCGATCCTCTGTCCAAGGTAATCGGGCCGCCTTCCAACGGAACCGGATCCGGCGGCGGCATCGGCAGCGGCAGCGGCGGTGGCGTGGGCTCAGGGACGGGACCAGGAGTTGGTCCGGGACATGGCGGTGGATACGGCGGCGGCGCTTACCGAGTTGGCGGCGGCGTCAGCGCTCCCAAAGCACTGTATGCGCCTGATCCCGAATACTCAGAAGAAGCACGCAAGGCAAAGTATCAAGGCACCGTGGTGCTCTGGCTGGTGGTAGATGCCGCCGGGCGTCCGCAGCAGATTCGCGTGCAGCGCCCATTGGGCATGGGACTCGACGAGAAGGCTATCGAGGCGGTGAGGCAGTGGAAGTTCGAACCCGCTAGAAAAGATGGCCAGCCGGTGCCGGTGATGATCAACGTCGAAGTGAACTTCCGGTTGTACTAAATTTTCCAATCAAAATTTGAGCACGGACTCCCTGCAACTTTGCAATTCTCGCGGAAGTCCGTGCCCCATCGTATTAGCTCCGGAACTGTTTTGCCAGCGGCGCGACTTTGCTCTTTGCCTTGTCAGCAAACTCCGAGCCTTTGTCGATCCAGTCACTTGCCTGATCGCTGAAATCTTCCATTACGTCGCGGGCATCTTCGTACCTGCGGCGAAGGGTCTTGCGCATTTGTTTGCCAGTTTGCGGCGTCAGCAGCAGTGCGATCAGAGCGCCCGCTGCGAGACCAATGAACAGCATGGTCAGTCCGAAGCCTGACCCGCGATCTTCTTCACTCATCACGACCATCCTTTCATAGCAAGATATTACCGCGATATTGAGCGGGATGTTGGCATTGTTGCCCAAGTCGCAGGTCCCTCCGGCATTTCCCAAACAGATTGCCGCCCGTGTAAAATCAGATGTTTACCCTTCGAGCCGCACGCCTGTGAAGTCCCAAAAGGGTGGTTCTCGCGTAGCGGCTCTCCCAAAAGAACCAAGGAGTTATAGGAATGGCGATTCCAGCCACACAATTGCGTCCGGGCATGGTCATCAAGCACAACAATGACTTGCACTCGGTTTTCAGCGTGGAGCACCGCACGCCCGGCAACCTGCGCGCCTTCATCCAGGCCAAGCTGCGCAACCTGCGCACGGGAGCCATGTTCGAGCATCGTTTTCGCTCGAGCGATGCTCTCGAGAAGATCACGGTGGACGAAGTCCAGATGGAGTTTCTCTACGCTGACGGCGACGACTATTACTTCATGAACACTGAGAATTATGAGCAGCTTCACCTCAATAAAGACATCCTGGGCGATGCGGTGGATTACCTGATCTCCAACCTGCAGATCAAGGTGGAGTTCTTCGATGGTAAGCCGGTCGGCGTGGAGTTGCCGCAGACGGTGGAGCTCACCGTTGTCGAGACGGAGCCGGGATTAAAGTCAGCGACCGCCAGCAGCGTAACTAAGCCTGCCAAGACCGAAACTGGGCTCGTGGTATACGTGCCCCCTTTCATTAACGAAGGCGAAAAGATCCGCGTGGACACGTCGGAAGGGGCGTATTTGTCGCGGGCGTAGCGACATCCCATTGATCGCTCATGCCTGAGCTCCAAACTCGTCGTTATCTCATCTCCGGATGCGTACAGGGCGTCGGCTTCCGCTGGTTTGTGGAGCGCGAGGCGGCGCTGATCGGCGTCACAGGATGGGTACGCAACTGCGAGAACGGCGACGTCGAAGTAATGGCGACCGGCACACAGGAGCAGCACACTTCGCTGCGTCGCAAGCTGCAAGACGGTCCGCGGGCCGCGCGTGTTGATCAAGTTCATGAATCCGCCGCGCCGTTGCTCGAGTCGCCATCGTTTCGTATCGAAGGAGTCTGGTAACCATGCCGCCATCGCACAACTGCGACGACCTAAAGAAGCTCATACGCGAAGTTCCCGACTTTCCCAAGCCTGGCATCCTGTTTTACGACATCACCACACTGCTCAAAGACAAGCTTGGCTTTGCCCGTCTCATCGACGCGCTCACCGAGCACTACATCAACGACAAGATCGACCTGGTGCTGGGCATCGAGGCGCGCGGATTCATCTTCGGTCCGGCGCTGGCCTATCGCCTGAACGCCGGTTTCGTGCCCGTGCGCAAACCAAAGAAGCTGCCGGCCGAGGTCTTGCAGTGGAAGTACCAACTCGAATACGGTCACGATACGCTTGAGATCCACAAGGATTCGATTGAGGCCGGCCAGCGCATCGTTATCTGCGACGACCTGCTGGCAACCGGCGGCACCGCCAAGGCGACCGCTGAGATGGCAAAGTCGCTGGGCGCCGACATCTGTGGGCTTGGGTTTGTGGTGGAGCTTGATGCCCTCAAAGGGCGCGACAAACTAAAGGGCTATGATGTGTTTTCGCTGCTCCACTACGAAATCTAGCCGGACCAGCACCGCGTCCTCACGCCGCCTCGAAGGATTAGCTGGATGTTGCACTGCAATGCACCGCATCGCCCGCTCGACAAGCTCGCAGTTGGTGCCATCCTGTTGCTTGGGTCGGTGATTGCGACGTGCGCGCAATGCGCGCCACTGCGATTCGATCCATCGAAACTTCCAGCTCACAATGGTCGCCGCGAGCGCCTGTTGCCGGAATCGGGCTACCTTTCTAACACCACATATACCAATAACTATTTCGGGTTTTCTCTTGACCTTCCCATCAACGCCCAGGGACATCTGGTCAAGCTGCCGCTCATGCCGGAGAGGCAACACGCGCTGCTCGCTATCGCATACCAGAACGGAGACCGCTCAGGTTCACTGACGATCGACGCCATCGAACCTCGTGAGGGCTTGGAAGGATTCTCCGCTAAGCAGCAGGAGCAGCAACTCACCGCTCCAGGCCCTCAGCCCGGGCAGCAAAACGAGACCCTGCCGCAAGTGGGAGCGCAGGGCACTCTAGTAGCTCCCCTGCCTCAGCTTGGAGCCCCGCAGTTTCAAATCCCCTCCGAACGTTTTCATTCCTCGGAGCAGCATAAGGGCGAGAAATATACGGCAACGTACCGAACGCAAATCAAGAACTACCGAGTAGGCGTTCTGATTGCCACAAACGACAAGGACTTCTTGCGGAAGTCCAAGCAAGCGATGGCGGCAATGCGTTTCTACTGTACCGCCGGGGATGGGATACTGGCGACCAAAGATGGCAATTTGGTCACGCCGGACGGCGAACGCTATGAAGGTCCAACTGTTCCAACGTGGCGCGCGGACATCGCGATTCAAAGCAATGTCGGCCTGACGATTCCTCCCGGGGAGGTCCGGGATCGCGTGTATCACAGCTCCGACTTGGGCTTGCAGTACGAACTGCCCCAAGGCTGGGAGGTTCTTCCCACACACAACGGTGGCAATCCGCCGGCCGATCCGGCCTTTCTGCGGGAGTTCGAATTCCTGCACGCATGTTCGCGAACCTTGCTGCGCATCCAGCAACGTGGCTCCGGCGATGCCGGACCAGGTCGTCGGCCAATGATCGTCTTGCGTGCGCTTGATCCAAAGTGCCTCTCGATGCGAATTCCGGTGGCGCCTAGCGACACGGCAACTGCGGAGGAGGTCGGCGTGAGCCTCGAAGCCCTCTTAGAGTTCGGGCAGGTTGCCTCCCATCAGTTGGCCACGGTCTCGGACCGTCTCTTCATAGTCTTTTACGGAACCATTGCTGCGCCCGCTGAGGGCGAGCAACTCGCCCAGCGCATGTCACAAACCATGTTCGCTACGCAACAGAACAGGATGCTCCTTCTATGGTCATTCATGGCGCCAACCTCCACTGAGCTGGCTACCATGCCCGCTAGCGGCATTCGGTTCGACGGGGCAGAGTCGATCCAGCTCAGTTCGGCTCTGGCTGCGAAATGATAGTCAGACGCGAACGGCCTTCTAACACCGTAAAATAGACTGCTCAGCGAGTTGCACTTGCTGACATCATTCTTCGATACGTAAGTAAAAGGTATTTCATGGCTACTTCCAACCGCGATGCGGAGGCTCCGGCGAAGCAACATGCGGCGGAGTCCTCTGCCAGGCCGTCGAACTTCGTCCGCGATATCATCCTCGAAGACCTCAGGACCAACAAGTACGACGGACGCGTGCAGACCCGCTTTCCACCCGAGCCCAATGGGTATCTGCACATCGGCCATGCGAAATCCATTTGCCTGAACTTTGGGCTGGCAGCAGAATTCGGCGGCAAGACCAACCTGCGCTTCGACGACACCAACCCGGAGAAGGAAGAACAGGAGTACGTTGACTCCATCATCGCCGATGCCCGCTGGCTGGGAGCAGATTGGGAGGACCGGCTCTTCTACGCTTCGGATTACTTCAGCCAGCTACATCAGTGGGCAATGCAACTCATCAAGGCGGGCAAGGCGTACGTTTGCGACCTGAGCGCCGAAGAAATGCGCCAGTATCGCGGCACTCTGACGGACCCTGGGAAGGAAAGCCCTTATCGTAATCGTTCGGCTGAGGAGAACCTCGAGTTATTCGAGCGCATGCGCGCCGGCGAATTCCCCGACGGTTCGCGGACCCTGCGGGCCAAGATCGACATGGCCTCGCGAAACCTGAACATGCGCGATCCCGTGATGTATCGCATTCTTCATGCCGAGCACCATCGCACGGGAGACCAGTGGTGCATCTATCCGATGTACGATTTCGCGCATGGCCAATCGGATTCCATCGAGCAGGTAACGCATTCCATTTGCACGCTGGAATTCGAAGACCATCGCCCGCTGTACAACTGGTTCATCGAGCAGTTGGGCATCTTTCCGTCGCAGCAGATCGAGTTCGACCGGCTCAACCTGACCTACACGCTGCTGAGCAAACGCAAGCTGCTGCAACTGGTGCGAGACGGCCACGTGCGCGGCTGGGATGACCCTCGAATGCCAACCCTCTCCGGAATCCGGCGGCGCGGATATACGCCGGAAGCGATACGCAACTTCTGCTCCGCCATCGGCGTTTCCAAAACCAATGGCATCACCGAGCTGGCGATGCTGGAGCACTTTGTTCGCGAAGACCTCAACAAGCGCGCTCAGCGGGCAATGGCTGTGCTGCGTCCGTTGCGGGTCGTCGTTGATAACTATCCTGACGGGCAGACCGAGGAACTGGAAGCGGTGAACAACCCGGAAGATCCCAGCGCAGGAACCCGGAAGGTCCCGTTCTCGCGGGTGCTCTACATCGAGCAGGATGATTTCCGTGAGGACCCGCCGAAGCAATTCTTCCGCCTCTCGCCGGGACGCGAAGTCCGGCTGCGCGGCGGTTATTTCATCAAGTGTGCCGATGTCGTGAAAGACGAGAAGACGGGCGAAGTTGTCGAGATCCGCGCCACATACGATCCTGAGACCCGCAGCGGCAATGCGCCCGATGGGCGCAAAGTGAAAGCGACCATTCATTGGGTTTCAGCGGACCATGCCGTGAATGCCGAAGTTCGTTTGTACGAAACCCTGTTTACGAAAGAAGACCCGAACGATGTGCCCGAAGGGCAGGAATTCACGGCCAATCTCAATCCGAATTCGCTCGAAGTGGTAACCGATGCCAAGCTGGAACCATCGCTGGCGAGTGCGAAAGCGGGCGAACGCTATCAGTTCGAAAGGTTGGGATATTTCTGCGTCGATCCTGACTCAAAGCCAGGCGCACTGGTGTTCAATCGCACGGTAGCGCTGAAAGATACTTGGGGAAAGATTGAGAAGAGAGACAAGGGCAAGGTTGGAGCGTAGTGAGGCTAGAGAGCCAAGAAGCCAGGATTGGCGCAAGCCGTCAGGGGCAGGTGACTGTCTGTCAGATGGCGGCATACGCAATCCTAGGTGGATAGTGTTTGGTCACGCTGGATTCTCGTTCTCAAAGGCACGCAACTGCTCGATCTCCTGTTGACGCCTTCCGCGACGTCGCTTCCTGAGGTAGAGGAAGATTGGCAACCATATAGCGAGAAGCACAAGAAATGGCAAAGAGTTCAGTATGAATTCCCGTGGGTTGCCAAGCGAGCTGATCAGAGCTGGCACGCCAGTCAGCGCAATTCCCACAAAAACAGGTATCAGAATGAGCCAGACACGCTGGTCAAAGTCGCGCCCTTTCTCCAGTTGGCTTCGGTACCACTGGAGGGTGGTATTCAGTGGCGCATCCGGCGCCAGCCGCGCCGGCCAAACCCACTTGTACAGCAGAAATGGAAGAGCGAGGCCCCAGAGACTTAGCAGGCCAAGCCCCATGCGCGTGCTCCAAAGGCTTAACGGGTGGCCCAACCCCCACCAAACATGGTTGACCTTGATGAGGTTCCACCCGAAGAACACGGAGAGGATGGGCCCGGTGATTGCATCACAGAGCACTTGAGAGCGAGCTCCCTTCTGGCGTTTTTCCGCCTTAAGGCGTAATTGATCTGCTGACATTTTGAAACCCTCCGTAGGTTGTTCTTGCCAGACGTTTCGCGGGTCGTTGATGGGAAATTCAACTGGCATGAAGTCCTCCTTCGTCGAACCAGCGCTTCAGGATGTTCTTGATCCGGTGAACCTTCATTGAGATGTTCGCCGGTGATAACCCGGTGATTTCGCTAATCGAACTAGCGTCCATCCCCTCGAGATAGGAAACGATGATCTGACGATCGAGCGGTTTCAGGCGCAGGATCAACTTGGACAGCCGCTCCAGCGCCTGGTTCTGGCTGGCCGCGAGTTCATGATCGCCGCCGGCCATGGCCTCGATGTTCTCAATGCTTACCAGCTTGTTCCTGACCCGGCTCTGCCGAATCACATGCCCAGTGGCTACGTTGTGCGCGACACGGTACACCCAGGTCCTCAGCGAACATCGCTGGTCGAAGGACGCGAAGCTGCGCCAGAGCTGTAGATGAATTTCCTGGAGCAGGTCACGACGCACGTCGGGATCCAGTTCGTAAGCTCGCGCGAGGCGGTCGAGTGCAGAACCGTAAGTGTCTGCTGCCTGTCCGTACAGGGAATCCTGGCTCACGTCTTCAGCTGATACAGGTTCAGGCCTTGGCACATCTAGGTAGTCGTTCGTCATTGAGCTTTCTAACAGACCTAATATCGCTCAACTCAAAACAATTCTTGGCTTGGTGCACAAAAGAGAGGATTCAAGCGCCGGCGGCACTACTTCTTTGTCACGGTGACCTGGAACTGCACCGGAACGCTACGCGGCGGATAGCATGCGCTACGATCGCACGCCTGGAACCGCAACTCGCCCTTCACCGGATACGTTCCCGCAGCTGCGTTGGCGGGTGCCTTCAGCACGGTATTGATAGTGAAATCCCCGCTGTAAACGCTGAGCTTCTCGTTGGGCGAGAAGGCAAACGTCATATCTTCTCCGGCAGGATATTTCACGTCGGCCGCCGCAACCTGTTCTGGAGGGTTCAGGTTTAGGACGGTGGGGATCAGATAATCGGCCCGCGGCTTGTTGGAGTTGATGTGAAAATCGGCGCCGATGCGAAAATCCAGCGCGAGGTTAAAGCTGCCGCCGGCGCGCAGTTGCACGTTTTCCACCGGCGCCACGACGACCGAAGGCTGTCTCTCGCCGGGCGCCTGCGCCCATGCAAGGCCAGCAGCGACGAAGGCGATGAGCCCGAAGCGCTTTCGCTTCATCGGGATTCTTCTTTCGTCGGGGACGTCTTTGCTGACACCGCCGCCCGCCTAGGCTGGGCCAGCGCGGGTTTGTAGCTCGAACTCAATGCCTGCTTGACATCGCTCTCGACCTCCTCGCGGCCGAGCAATCCGACTGTCTTGGCGACAATCATTCCATTGCGATCGATGTAAAACGTGGTTGGCAAAGCACGAACGTCGCCGTAGTCATCTGAGACTTTGTCGGTACCCAGCAGAACGGGATAGTTCACGCCCATCTCATGCGCGAATTCGGCGATCTTGGCCGAAGCCGTGTCATCCATCGCCACGCCAAGGACCACCAGGCCGTCCTTGCCATACTGCTTTTGCGCGTCCACGAACCACGGCATCTCGATCTTGCACGGGGAACACCATGTTGCCCAAAAGTTGAGGAGTACCGCATGACCGCGAAAGTCGGACAGCTTTACCTTCCGGCCATCGAGTGTGGGCAACTCAAAATCCGGCGCTGGAACATTATGAACATCGCCGACCAAGGTGACGGGCCCGTGCTTCCGACTGCGGTCAAGATAACTGCCAGCGGCCAGCATACCCATGACGACTACCGCCAGCATCGCGAAGATAACAGCGTTGCGTTTCAACAGACTTTCCCCTAGAGCGCGAACCGGTTCAGAAACGACAGATAGCCGGAAAGCAGTTTCAGGTTATTGAGAAAGATCAACACACCTATGGCGATCAGCAGCACCCCGCTGACCACTTCAACGGTGTGCAGATGACGACGAAAACGGCCATAAAACGCAAGGAACCGGTCCACTCCCAAAGAGGTAAGCAGAAAAGGCACGGCCAGTCCCAGAGAGTAAATCGCCAAAAGCACGATTCCCTTGAAGACCGTTTCCTGCGCGCCTGCGAAAACCAGGATGGTAGCCAGTATCGGACCGATACATGGTGTCCAGCCGAAAGCGAAGGCAAAGCCTACTGCGAATGAGCCCAGCGCGCTTGCGCCTCCCTTGACGTCGTGCAGTCGCTTGTCGGCGTAGAGCGCCTTGATCTTCCAAATCCCAGTCAGATGCAGACCGAAGATAATCACGACAATGCCTGCGACGCGCGACAGCCAGCGGTGGTACTCGGCCGCAAACTGACCGATGCTGGTGGCAGCCGCTCCCAGCGCAATGAAAACCACGCTGAAACCCAGCACGAACGTGAAGGAGTGGAGCATCACTGTGCGCAGCACGCGATGCTCGGGCGATTGCAGGTCCTCCACGCTGGCTCCGGAGATCAAAGACACGTAGCCCGGCACCAGCGGAAGCACGCAAGGCGAGAGGAACGAAAGAATTCCCGCCAAGAATGCTGCGATCGGCAATGGCAGGCTATGCATAAAATTCTATTGTAACAATGTTCCTACGAAGTGCTGGCACTGATGGATGTCAACATTTCGAAACAATTGCGACCGGATTTTCACGGATTGCCCGGAAAGCTAGCCCTTCAGCAACTCTTCCATCTCCTGCTCGTTTATCACCGTGACGCCCAAATCGCGGGCTTTGTCCAGCTTGGAACCCGCCTCCGCCCCGGCAACCACATAATCTGTTTTCTTGCTGACCGAGCCCGACACCCGTCCGCCAGCGTCTTCGATGAGTCTCTTGGCCTCGTCACGAGCATGGCGTTGCAAGGTTCCCGTCAGAACGAAAGTTTTTCCAGCGAGCGTCGTCCCACGCTGCTTCTTTCTGCCCTTGAAGGCGAGTCCCGCTTTGCGCAGTCGTTCGACGAGCTCTACATTCTTCGGCTCATCGAAGAATTCGCGAATGCTGGCGGAAACGCGCGGGCCGATCTCGTCCACCTGTTGAAGCTCTTCTTCGCTGGCTTTCATCAGCGAATCCATCGAGCCGAAGGCTTCCGCCAGGAACTGCGCCGTGCGTTCCCCGACAAATCGAATCCCCAGGCCGTAGATTACGCGCTCCAACGGCAGCCTCTTCGAGCTCTCGATTTCATCGAGGATGTTCTGCGCCGACTTCTTGCCCATTCTCTCCAGAGTAAGCAGCTTCTCTTCGGTCAAGGTGTAGATGTCAGCGACGTCCTTCACCAGTCCCGTCTCGACGAGCTGGTTTACCAATGCATCCCCCATGCCCTCGATGTTCAGCACGCCACGGGAAGCGAAGTGTCGAATGCTCTCGCGCAGCTTGGCCGGAC
>JBKQKT010000423.1:0-4284 GCA_052147365.1 Candidatus Korobacteraceae bacterium
ATGTCGAAGGTCAGGATTTTAGAACGCTGATCGGTCGGCCCTAAAGGAGCACCGGTCACAGGGTTGAATTGGGGAATGCCGTTGGCATCGTGAAACTGCTGGTCGTAGGAATTCGGCGTCTGAAACCAGGAGCGCGTGAACTGGAAATTGAAGTGCAACGCGTCTTTCTCAGAAAAGACGTAGTCGAAGCGGTCAAAGAAATTTTCTTCATTGCCTTTGTCGTGCAACACTCCGAACTCCGGAGGATCGAGGAAGCGGCCGCTGTTGAGCCCGTTCGCCGCAATGAATTCCCCCCACTTCTTGCCGCCATAGGAGAAGTCGAAATCCACGTTCGAGCTGCCAAAGCTACCGTAGCTAGCCGTGATATCTCCGTGCGGGGTCGTCGAGCCCATGCCCGAGCGTGCGGTCACGTCGACGACCAGGCTGGTCTTGTCGCCGAACTCAGCCGGCGGGGCTCCGCCGATGACGGTCATTGACTGCACGGCAGCGAGCGGAATCTGGTTGGAGAAAACCTTGCTCTGCTGGTCGGTGATCGGCTGTCCATCCAGAGAAAACGAGTTTTCTGCGTGATCGCCCAGTCCATGCATGAGGCCGTTGGAATCGGCTGCAATGCCCGGCGAGGACAGTGTGATCAGCGAACTCAACTGCGAAGAGGAACTTCCCAGCGGAAGCTTGTCGAACAGACTGCGGTCCAGATCGGTGTGGAACGTGGGATCGTTTTCCAGCAGATCGGAGGCTTCGCCTTGCACCGTCACGTTCTCAGCTGAGGCTGTTATCTGTAGCGTGATTTTCAGGCTAAGCGCCACCGCCGAACGAACATCGACGTCTTGCGAATATTCGGCAAACCCCGTCATGGTGACGCTGAGGTGGTAAGGATTGAGGGGTAGGCTCGGGAAGCTGAACCGCCCCCCACTATCGGTGGTGGTAGTCCGGCTAAATTGGCTCACCGGATTGTGAATGGTTACAGTTGCGCCCGGCACTACCGCGCCCGTCGGGTCTGCAACCACGCCGCTCATCGACGAGTTACCGGTCGTCTGAGCGCTTAGCGCAAGACTGAGTGCCAAACAGAAAACCACAACCACGGCCGCCATAGCCTTTCGTTGCATGGGCATCATCTCTCCTCCAATTTCCTGGCTCCTCGCAATGTGGGGCTCGCAAAAAATCTGCGAGCAACATCGGAAAGAGCAGGGGAAAACTGCCATTGACTCATGGACGCATCACGAGATGTGACGCTCCCTGCTGGCGATTGGATTAGAGACTGGGAGGTGCGCGGGAAGGAAGCCGGTGGTCTGCTTGCAGCGAGGCGTAATTGACGGCCTGCAGCGTGGTGCGAATCCACCCCGGATTCAGCATTTCGCTCACGGGTAACTGTGGGGTGACGATGGTGCGATGTCCAACCCGGCACAGCTCGCACTGGTCGCCCCCATTCGGGCTGGCGTCCGATTGCGTGGAACTAGTGGAAACCGCGAGGCGATCTGGCGCTGATGTGCCGACCGCATGCACCAGGGGGTGCAGCAGCACGTGCACGAACAGCAGCATCAACAGCCACCCTCGAAATTTCACAGATTCCCCAAGTGTGCCCTGAACTCGCTGGGCCGGAAAAGTTAGTTAACCCCTATTCTCAAGCAGAGTCGCATGGATGTAAAGCTCGCGAAGCTACGCGCAGGGGTTGAAGCGGTAAGGAAGATAGAAAGGCTGCCAAACGTTGGCGCGGATGCGACGCTCCAAGGTTTGGTCGCCGAGTGGGCCGGCAACGCCATCATTGATCGCTTGCACTGCGACCGCCTTTGCCACGGCGAATGACACTGAGCGAAGTTCCGAGACCGGCGGCAACAATCGTCCCGACTTATTGCTCCGTGCCGGAGAAAGTTCGGCGAGACATTTGGCGGCAGCCATGAACATCGTGTCGGTGACGTGCCGCGCTTCCACCGATAGGATGCCCAACCCCATTCCCGGGAAGATATAGGAATTGTTCGTCTGGTCGATCGGCACTTCGCGACCGTTCCAGCTCACCGCAGCGAACGGGCTACCGGTGCCGACGAGCGCGCGCCCGTCCGTCCACTTCAGTAAGTCCGCCGGCGTAGCTTCCGAGCGCGACGTGGGATTTGACAACGGGAAAATGACCGGTCGTTCGACCGAGGCAGCCATCGCGCGGACCGCCTCCGGGGTAAAAGCGCCGGCCTGTCCCGAGACCCCAATGAGGGTCGTTGGCCTGGCATTGCTTACCACATCGAGCAAGCTGATGTGATCTTTGTGCTCCAGCTTCCAATCGGAGACCGCGGAACGAGGTTGCGCAAATGGCTGCTGCGCCGGACGTACTCCCGCCATGCCATCCACCAGGAGCCCGTCTTTATCCACCGCATAGAAGCGGCGGTGCGCTTCCGCTTCGCTCAGGCCGGCGTTCTTCATCGCGGTCAGCAGAAGCGTGACGATGCCGATGCCTGCGGATCCTGCTCCCAAGAGCGCGATGCGCTGCTCGGTCAAGGGCACGCCGGTAACGTTGATGGCGGCGAGCAGAGTGCCGGCGGCCACGGCCGCTGTTCCCTGGATATCGTCATTAAAGGTGCAGAGCCGGTCGCGATAGCGCTCCAGCAGTCGCCCCGCGTTGCTGCCGGCAAAATCCTCCCATTGCAGCAGCACGTGCGGCCAGCGCTCGATCACAGAGTTGACGAAGGTGTCGACGAAATTGTCGTATTCGGCGCCGCGCACCCGCTGGTGACGCCAGCCGACATAGACAGGATCTTCGAGACGATCCAAGTTGTCGGTACCGACATCGAGCAGTACCGGCAGACAGGCCTGCGGGTGAATGCCGGCACATGCGGTGTAAAGCGCGAGCTTGCCGATGGGGATTCCCAGGCCTCCCGCGCCCTGGTCGCCGAGCCCGAGAATGCGCTCGCCATCGCTGACCACGATGGCGCGGATTGGGTCATAGCGGGGATGCCCGAGGATCTCGCGAATTCTATTCTGGTTGGGATAACTGAGAAATAGCCCACGCGGCTTGCGCCAGATTTCGCTGAAACGCTGGCACCCTTCGCCGACCGTCGGCGTGTACACCAGCGGCATCATCTCTTCGATGTTGCGCACCAGTACGGCGTAAAACAGCGTTTCGTTGGTGTCCTGCAGGTCCCGCAGGTAGGCATAGCGCTCGAAATCAGTTTCAAAGTCGCGCAGCACCTTCAGACGGCGTGCCGCCTGGTCCGCAAGATCGCCAACATGTGGAGGGAGCAATCCGTGCAGTGCGAAGTCGGTGCGCTCGTCTTCAGTGAACGCAGTGCCCTTGTTCAGCATGGGAAAGTTAATCAGGTCGAAGCCCGAGAGCCCGGTTTCCAGCACTCCCTCAGTTGTTATGCGATATTTCATGCCTCTCCATCTGCCAGCAGCGTCCGTACTAAAAGTGCGGCAGAGATCCGTGCTGGCGCCGCTCAGTTCAGGAATTTAACTGCAAACGGCAGGCCGACCGCAAGCAGCACAACCAGATACAGCGCTCCCATGATTGCGCCTAGTCTCCAAAAGTCCTTGGTGGGAATGTAGCCGCTGCTATACCAGATTGGCGCAGGGCCGCTGGCGTAAGGAGTGAGGACGCCCATCAGACCCAGCGAGTAAGCCAGAATCAGAGTAACTGCCTTTGCGGGAACGCTAGGTACCGACAAAACGGCCAGCAGGAACACTGGAAGCAGGGCGGTCGTCTGCGCTGTGATGCTGGCAAAGAGGTAATGGATAATGAAGAAGGCCGCGACGGCCGCAATTAGCATCGGGATCAGTGGGATGCGGATCATATAAAGCGACGCCCGAGAGCCGAACCAGGCAAGAAAGCCGACATTGCCGAGCCCTTCCGCCATGGCCACCAACGTGGCGAACCAGACCAGCACGCTCCAGGCTTGTTTATTGGCAAGAATGTCGTTCCAGGTGACTACCTTGGCGAGCAGCATCATCGAGATGACAGCCAAAGCGACGACCACCGGGCTGATCCAACGGCTACCGCCGATCCACCCAACCAAGGCTGCTACTGCCAGCACACCCATTGTTACCTCGCGCCGCGTGATCCGTCCCATGGTGATCAATTCGCCGCCAGCCCACTGTGCGACCTCGTCGCCACGTTTGAGTTCCGGCGGATAAAGGTAATAGGCGAGCAGCGGTGTAGCAGCGAACAACAAAAGACCGACCGGCAGAAAGCCCAGGGCCCACAGGCCCCACGAGATGTCGACGTGCGCGACCTTGCGTGCAATTTCCACCGCCAGCAGGTTGGGCGCGAGCGCGGTCAAAAACATCGAACTGGTGACGCAG
>JBKQKT010000424.1:0-20368 GCA_052147365.1 Candidatus Korobacteraceae bacterium
AGTGGAAGAAGGAGTATCAGTTCACGCGGGAGTGGAAGATACCCCGGCTGGACTTAGACAGCATTGGGACAATCTACAACGATATCCAGACAACCAAGACAGCCCGCGACCTCTGGTTGAAGCTTTACAACGTTTCCAGCTCGGCGGCCATCGTGCCCCCAGACGCGGTGCGTGGCTTGTACTGCGCCATCGGGGCGCTCGATGTCGCGGCATACCAAAGCTGTTACTGCCCGGCGCAGCCGGCACCAAAGTCAACCCCCGCCGGCAGTAAGTAGAATGTGAACAACATTAAGAGATGGGGGAATTCCATGGCTCAGGACTATCTGCTTAAGACCGAACCTTCGGAGTATTCGTTCGCCGATCTACAGCGGGACAAGATCACGATTTGGGATGGGGTGTCGAACCCGGTCGCGCTGAAACACCTGCGGGAGATGCAGCCGGGAGCGCAGTTGGTCATCTACGAAACGGGAGACCACAAGACCGCCGTCGGCACGGCGGAGGTCGTTTCTGTCGATGCCGCCGATCCTCGAAATCCCAAGGTGAAGATCAAGTCTGGAAAGTCGCTCTCGCGACCGTTCTCATTAGCGGAGATCAAAACCAACCGGCTGTTCGCTGACTCGCCTCTGGTACGTCAGGGAAGGCTGTCCGTCGTGCCGCTAACCAGCGCGCAGTACAAGGTGTTAACGGGCGAGTAGTCATTCGGGGCGTCCCAACTGGAATAGGACGGCCCTCGCTGACCTCCCTAAATCGGGTCCCGCAGGGCCTCGCTCGCCCGCAATCCATGAAATACCCTTCACGCTGTCTGCGTTTAGAGCGGCGACAATAGCCGGACCATACACCTCCGCTCGCCCATCGGCTTTCATCTCCAGCGCCCAAACAGTAACCAGCTCCTCGTGGAAGATAGCTTGGACTGTTCCGTTACCCGCCACGATTCTCGGCTCGGTTCCGCGCTGAAGTTTGCCCAGCCGAGGTAATAACTCCAGAACCACGTTTCTGAATGCGGTCACTCTCAAGTTTTCGACAACGTGCACCAGGCCCGCGGGTGAGAGCTCGCAATCACCATCGTGATAGGTGTGCGTTCTTGGTTCGCCGTCGCGGGGAGCGCTGACGATTTGCGCATCGCCCACAACATACATGAGGTAGTCATGAGCGTGATGATGGCACAGGCTGCGCTCGCGCGGCGCGATCTCGACCGCGAAGGCGCGCACGAATTCATTCACAAAGACCAGATGGTGGCGTGGCTCCTCCTCAATGGGAACGATGTCTTCGCAGGGATATTGATTCTGGCGCACGGCTACTCTTTCGAGGGCTTGAACTCCACCACAACCAGACGCATGTCCTGATCGCCGGTATTGGTCAATCCATGGTCGGGATGGCTGCTGTGGTACATCATGTCGCCGGTCTTCTGGTTGAAGTCGGCGCCGCCGCTTCCCGCTGGGCCCGTGTGCCCGTGCATATCCGTTAGCAGAATGACGAGGTGGGGAAACTGCTCATCAGTCGAGACCGTCTGTTTCGGCTTGATGGTCGCCAGTGAAATGCGGAAGTTGTCGCCGTAGCCGATCAGCTTCGATTCCGGCGTCAGCGATGGCCAGTCCTTGGCGCGGGGATCGTTCTCGCAATTCTTCACGCACACTGGGTGGCCCTGGTTCTGCAGTAGCTCGATGGTGGCGTTGCGGAACGGCGTGGCGGCCAGATCAGTCGCGACGTGGGTCAATCCGGCCGGAGTGTAACCCACAGCGCCATCCTCAAACACTACATGCTTTACTGTCCCATCCGGCGTGATGCTGTCAATCTCAGAGTGGCCGAGTATGACGGCAAGATAGTCGAAGCCGTGGTGGTGCATGAGGGTTGACTGATGCGGCGCCACCTCGACATAGAAGGCGCGGATGTACGGATTCTCAATCTTCAGGTGATGCGACGGTTCGGCCGTGATCTCGACGGTGGGGCCGTATTTGTCTGTACTGGCTTGTTTCGTATCCTGAGAGTGCGCGAACACTACGCCGACGCACAGTAACAGCGGCAGTAAGCTGTAGGTTTTCATGCGGAAGAGATTAGCACGAGGCGCAGCATGACGAGCGGAAATCCACGAGTCTTGCGACGTGATCCCCGAGCCAAAGTCCAGGGAGTTACTGGCCGAAAATTCTGAGCGGAGCAGAAGGATTCGAGGACAGCGCCGGGACACCACGTTTCCCGGTGTTAAAATAGCTATGACCTCGAAACCCTGCCGGTTCGCCTGAACCGGACTCATCGCCCAGTCGGGACGTGGCTCAGCCTGGTAGAGCACTCGCTTGGGGTGCGAGGGGTCGGCAGTTCAAATCTGCCCGTCCCGACCAATTCTATAGAGTACCTGGATAAACCGTCCGAACAACCCAATCCGACGTCCTTGGTGCCACCCCAGGTCGGTTCGACCTGTCATCCCAAGAACTTCGTGCCATAACTAACGAATCATGACCAGATGCTCCAGGAGCGGTCCGAGCGCCAGGGCGGGAAAATAGCTGAGGGCGGAGACGATCAGAGCGGTAGAAGTCAGCAGGACGGCAAACGACAACGAGTTCGTCGGCAGTGTGCCGGCACTGTCAGGGGTTGGCTGCTTGGCAGCGAACAGGCCCGCCAGTCCGAGGGCGGGGATGGCCAGGCCGAAGCGGCCAATCATCATAGTTACTGCCGTAGTCAAATTGTAAAACGGGCTATTGGCATTCAATCCCGCGAAGCTCTGGCCATTGTTCGCGTTTGCCGAAGCGTAGGCAAACAGGATTTCTGTGAAACCGTGGGTGCCCGTGTTGGTCACAAGGCCGGCACGCCCCGACTTGGTCAGCACTGCAAGAGCGGTGAACACCAGGATAGAGATCGAACCGGCAAGGATGTATAGCATGATCATTTTGCTTTCGGACGCCTGAATATGCTTGCCCAGGTAAGCGGGTGTCCGTCCAATCATCAGCCCGGCCAGGAAGAGCGCGACCAGCGCAATCAAGACGATACTGTAGATCCCCGTTCCCAACCCGCCAAAGACGATTTCCCCTAGCAGCATGTTGAGCAGCGGCACCATCCCACCGATTGGTGTGTAGCTGTCATGCATCGAGTTGTAAGAACCTGTCGCGCCATTCGAAGTCGTTGCTGCTGCCAGAACGGACGAGGTTATGCCGAATCGAACTTCTTTTCCTTCCATGTTCCCGCCGGCCTGAGCCGTGCTGGCGCTAATGTTCAGCTGGTCGGAAAACCGCGGGTTGCCGTGCTGCTCGGCCCAGCCGCAGATGAGCAGCCCAGCCACGAAGAGCAAGACCATGACTTGATAGAGGATCCAGCCATGGCGAGGTCTTCCAACCATCACTCCGTAGATGTGGGTGAAGGCGGCGGGGAGCACAGCGATCGCGAGCATCTCGATGAAGTTCGCCAGCGGCGTGGGGCTCTCAAAAGGATGGGCGCCGTTCGCGTTGAAAAATCCCCCGCCGTTGGTGCCCAGGTTCTTGATGATTTCCAGCGCAGCAACCGGGCCCTGAGCGATGGTTTGCCGTGCGCCTTCGAGGTCGGTCGCCTGAATATAAGGATGAAAATTCATCGGTGCGCCCTGCCACACAAGGACCAGCGCGCCGACCATCGACAATGGCAGCAGCACCCAAAGGATTGAGCGGACAAGATCAACCCAAAAGTTACCCAGGGTTCCCGCGCGATCGCGTGCCATACCACGAGTGAAGGCGACGCCGACCGCCAGGCCCGCCGCGCCGGCGAGGAAATTCTGCACCGTCAGCCCCACGATCTGGCTGAAGTAGCTCAGCGTGGTTTCCCCTCCGTAAGCTTGCCAGGTGCTCGTGGTGGAGAAGCTCACGGCCGTGTTCATCGCCAGATCCGGCGTCATGGGCGTGGTCATGTGGGCGGAATAGAACCAGGGCAGAAACCGCTGTAGGCGGAGGATGGCGTAAAGAAGCAGCGTGCCGGCCATGCCAAAGATGACAAACGCCTGGGCATATTGCTGCCAGGTCATTTCCGACCTCGGCTGCACTCCGGTCAGGCGGTAGATGAAGCGCTCTAGCGGGCATAACAGGGGATCGAGGGAAGTGCGTTCACCACCGAACACGCGCGCCATATAGCGGCCCACGGGCTTCACCAGCAGGGTCACCACAAGCAGAAAGGCCGCGTACTGGACGAGAGCGGAGGGGCTCATGCGCGGGAACTCCGCGGAAGTTGAGTCTTGGTCTGCACGTGGAAACTCACCCCAATTGGACTCCCGTTGTTATAAGTTTTTCATAAAAAGGTCGTCAAGCCGGCGTAAGGAAATACGTAACATGCCGCCCACCTTAAGTATCGAGGCTGACCGTATATACTGCCTTGGGCCTGATGCCGCTTATGAGCACTGTGCTGCATTCCAACTTTCCGCCTGGCGAGACGTCATGCTCCGCGTAGGGCTCACTGGCGGCGTGGCCTGTGGCAAGTCCACCATCGCTGCCATGATGGTCAAGCGTGGCGCGCACTTCTTGCAGGCCGACGGGCTTGCGCACCAGATTTACGAGCCGGGTGCCGTCACCTATGGGGAAGTCGTGCGGCGCTTCGGACGAGAGATCGTCAACCAAGACGGCACCATCAATCGCACGAAACTGGCCAACGTCGTTTTTCCGGACCGCATTGATGAGCTGAACGCAGTGGTGCATCCCGAGGTGGTGAAGCGTCAGAACAGTTGGATGGCTGAGGTCGAGCAGCAGGACCCGCACGGAATTGCAGTGGTGGAAGCAGCGCTACTCATCGAGGCGGGCGCGCACAAGGATTTCGACAAAGTCATCGTCGTCACCTGTGACGCCCAACATAAGGTCGAAAACTTCGCACGCCGTGCCAAGGTGCCTATAGAGGTCGCGCGTTTTGAGGTGGCGCGCCGGAGCGCAGCGCAGTTCACCGATCAGGAGAAGGCCATCCACGCTGACTATGTCATCGAGAATTCCGGCACGCTGGAGGATGCCGAGAGGCAGGTAGATAAAGTCTGGCAGCAACTGCTGACCTTGCGCGAGTGATTGGCTTCTCTTCATTCGCGCCATTCGCCCTAATTTCGGTACACTTTTCCTAGCGGCGCGTTTAAGCTTTCTTGCGGCTGCCGCACGAGAATAACGCCATCATCCAATAATGAGATTTCTAAGACCATTTGTGCTCGGCATCCTTCTCGCTGGGGCCTTCTACTGGTTCACCACCCATAATCACGGCGTGGACGCACCGAGCTGGGTTGCGCGTCCCGCCAAGGTCGAGCTGAGTGAAGCCGCGGGTCCGGAGAAACTCGATCCTGACGAGCAGAACAACGTGGAGGTCTACCACAAAGCCATACCGTCAGTAGTCAACATCACGACCAAGACAATGGCCTACGATTTCTTCTACGGGCCAGTCCCCGAACAGGGCCAGGGATCGGGCTTCATTATCGACAAGCAGGGGCACATCCTCACCAACTATCACGTGGTCGGTGACGCCACTCAAGTTGAAGTCACTCTGCACAATAAGAAGACCTACAAGGCGGTCGTAATTGGGCGCGATCGTGGGCACGATCTTGCGGTCGTGCAAATCCAGGCACCCGAGGTGGTTGCTGCTGTTCTGGGCGATTCCACCAGCCTGCAAGTTGGTCAAAAGGTTTTTGCCATCGGCAATCCCTTCGGACTCGCCGGTACGATGACGCGCGGCATCATCAGCTCGCTGCGTCCAATCCGCAGCCCCGAAGGCGCCTATATCGACGAGGCTATCCAGACGGATGCCGCTATTAATCCCGGCAATTCAGGTGGGCCATTGCTCAACTCGCACGGCGAAGTGATTGGCATTAACAGCTTGATTGCTACCGGAGGCTCGAATCAGAGCGCAGGCATCGGCTTCGCCATTCCCATCAACACCGCGAAGGCAGTGCTGAACGACCTGATTACGCTGGGCACAGTCAGGCGTCCTTCGTTGGGGGTGGTGTCGCTGCCTATCGGGCCCGAGCTGGCGCAGGAAATGGGCCTGCCCGCCGATTATGGCATCCTCATTATACGGACGGTACCGGGTGGCGCAGCGGACCGCGCCGGTCTGAAGGGTGGCAGCCAGCGAGCTTATTTGGGCACCACGCAGATCATGATTGGCGGAGACCTGATCGTTGCGATTGACGGCGAGTCGGTCGGCGATCAGCAGGACCTATCCAACGCGATGAATAGGCACCGCGCCGGCGACACCGTGACTGTGACCGTTTATCGGAACAAGCACAAGATGGACATCAAGGTTGTACTCGGAGAGGCACGCGAGCGGGCCTAAACCAGGTATCCCCAAAGGTGGAGGCCAGACACTGTCTTTAAGGACGCTAATTTCTGCCTAAATCATTGCCCTACCTCACTAGCTCGGCTATAGTTTTAGGCTGACGTTATGTACGACGACTTTCAGGCTATCGACCGCTGGACGGGCAATTCGGTGCACTGCCGGTATCAGGCGCTGGTTGTTGCTATTGCCACCCGGCACGCCGACGCGGTTGACATTAAGTTTCTAGTGGAGGATCGTCCAGTCTGGATTGCACTTCCTCACCCAGCGTGGGTGGAATATAACCGGCAGACTGGCAAAGTAATTACCGATCCTATGGCGGTCCAGATTGCCGGATACTACTTGAAGTGGGCCATCGAATCAGGTGAGGACAACGGCCGCGAGATGTACACCTTGACGGTAGAGGGAACCCTCGATCATCTTCAGGCCGTGACGGAAGAAGCCCACAAGCTAGTAGCTGGCTGAAATTTAGCCACTGGATCCGTCGAGTTATTACTTCGCAGAGCGATTCCCAAGTTTTGCAGTAGCGTTTACTGTGGCAACTTTTTGTTAAATGCAAGGAGCTCTTTTATGTCCACCGTCCTACAAACTCCCGAAGTTTCACAATTGCTTTCGCAGGAGAAGGTACACCGCAACCTTCATGCCGCGCCGTTGGTGGAGGCGGCGCTGCGGCGCGGTGAATCCGTATTGGCAGCGCGCGGTTCGCTGGTCTCGGAAACCGGCAAGCGCACCGGCCGTTCGCCGAAAGACAAGTTCACCGTGAAGGACGCCATCACCGCAGACAAAGTCGCGTGGGGCTCAGTAAACCAGCCGTTTTCGCCGGAGAAATTCGATGCGCTTTACGAGCGTGTGCTCGACTACCTGAAGGACAAGGAGCTCTTTGTCCAAGACTTGTTCAGCGGCGCGGATCCTAAATACCAGCTCCCCATCCAGGTGATCAACGAATACGCCTGGCATAACCTGTTCGTGCGACAGTTGTTTATTCGCCCGACACCCGAAGAGCTCAAAACCCATAAACCGGAGTTCACCATCGTCGCTGCACCCGGGTTCCTCGCTGACCCCAAGCGCGATGGCACCAATTCTGAAGCATTTGTATTGGTCAGTTTCACCAAGAAGCTGGTGCTCATCGGCGGCACGCAATATGCGGGCGAGATGAAGAAATCCATTTTCGGGGTGATGAATTTCGTCCTGCCTCAGCGCAATGTTTTTCCCATGCACTGTTCGGCCAACCTCGGGGCCGATGGCGTCTCCGCACTGTTCTTTGGGCTCTCCGGTACCGGCAAAACAACGCTGTCGGCCGATCCCACTCGCCGGCTCATCGGCGATGATGAGCACGGCTGGAGCGCCACCGGCGTCTTCAACTTCGAAGGCGGCTGCTATGCCAAGTGCATCCAGCTTTCGCAGGAGAACGAGCCGCAGATCTGGAACGCCCTCGGCTTCGGCTCGGTGCTGGAGAATGTCGTGCTCGACCCGGTCACGCGCATTCCCGACTATGACGACGAAAGCAAGACCGAGAACACGCGCGCCGCATATCCGGTGGAGTTCATTGACAACGCAGTAATTCCCGGCGTTGGGGGACATCCCAAGAATGTGGTTTTCCTCACGGCGGACGCGTTCGGCGTACTGCCCCCAGTTTCCAGGCTCACGCCTGAGCAGGCGATGTTCCACTTTATGTCGGGCTACACGGCGAAGGTTGCGGGTACCGAAGCTGGGGTCACCGAGCCACAAGCGACGTTCTCCACCTGCTTTGGCGCGCCGTTCATGCCGCTGCCGCCAAAGGTTTATGCGGAAATGCTGGGCCGCCGGCTGCGCGAGCATCAGGCGCAGTGCTGGCTGGTCAATACGGGGTGGCAAGGGGGGCCATACGGCATCGGCAAACGCATGAGCCTGCCCTACACGCGGGCCATGGTTAACGCGCTCGTGGAGGGCAAGCTGGCGAACGTGGAATTCGAAGTCGAACCAGCGTTCGGCTTTAGTATTCCCAAGTCTTGTCCAGGAGTGCCATCGGAGTTGCTCAATCCGCGTTCGTCGTGGAAAGACAAGGCCGCTTACGACAAGATGGCCGCCGATTTGTCTCAGCGCTTCGCCAAGAATTTCGAACAGTTCGAGGCGTCGCCCGAGGTAAGGAATGCCGGTCCTAAGCCAGTGGTAGCGAGCAAGTAATACTGCGGAATTGTCTGGCGTCCCCACGGGCCGAGCCAGGCCTCTAAACGGATTTGAGCGGCATATCGCATAGCCGGGCTGCCGATACTTCGACGACCACGCCGCTCTCCGAAATCGCGCTGCTGTTCCTCAAGCTGGGGACGACCGCATTCGGCGGCCCGGCGGCTCACATCGCCATGATGGACGAGGAGGTCGTCCGCCGGCGGCATTGGTTGAGCGAGCAGGAATTCCTCGACTACCTGAGTGCGGTCAACTTCATTCCCGGCCCAAACTCCACCGAGATGGCTATCCACATCGGCCATCGCCGTGCGGGTTGGCCCGGCCTTATCGTAGCGGGCGCGTGCTTCATCTTTCCGGCTGCAATTCTCGTCGGCATCCTGGCATCGGCGTACGTCCGCTGGGGCGCGTTGCCGCAAGCAGCGGGTTTGCTGTACGGCGTTAAGCCCGTGGTGATTGCGGTCGTGCTTCAGGCGCTGTGGAAGCTCGGCCGCTCGGCCGTGAAGACGACGTGGCTGGCGGTAGTGACGGCTGCATCTGTGGCTCTAGCCGCCATTGGAGTAAACGAGCTGCTGGTGCTGCTGATCGGTGGTGTGCTCGGGTTCGCTGCTGGTTGGAGTGGCCTGCGCGGGCAGAGGTGTCTCCTGACCATGTCTGGGTTCAAGACTGCGTTTTCCGTGGCTGCTGTGGTTGCGACCGGCGCCTCAGTAGGTCTGTGGCCAATCTTTCTCGTGTTCGCCAAGATCGGCTCGGTGCTCTTCGGCAGCGGCTATGTACTACTGGCCTTCCTGCGCGCCGACCTGGTGGAACGCTATCACTGGCTTACGCAGCAGCAACTGCTCGACGCCGTGGCGGTTGGCCAGGTGACGCCCGGGCCCGTCTTCACGACGGCCACCTTCGTCGGCTACATCCTGCACGGGCCGTCGGGGGCAGTGGTGGCAACGGTGGGCATCTTCCTGCCAGCATTCCTGTTCGTCGCGATTAGTGCGCCGTTGATGCCGCGGCTTCGTGCTTCGCACATGGCAGGAGCCGTCCTTGACGGAATCAACGTGGCATCGCTAGCCCTGATGGCGCTGGTGACGTGGCAATTGGCGCGGTCCGCCCTTGTGGATTGGTTCACGGTGCTGCTAGGGCTTGTGAGCGTAGTTGTGTTGCTCCGCTTTCGCAGGCTCAATTCCGCGTGGCTGGTGCTGGGAGCAGGATTGTTGGGTATCGCGAAGTATGGATTCTGAGCTGCCTCCGAATCGTAGCCGTGATACCTTAGTAAGCCCTGGTCTCTCTCAGAGGTGTTGCCATGATGCTGGAAACCGAGATTTTTACATTTGAGCCCGACATCACCGGGATCTGCTGCGCTGGCCGTTTTACGCTCGGTAACCGTCTCAGTGAAATGGAAGCCCACGTTAGCTCGCTCATCCGTGAGGGTGTGCGGAAGCTGGTGATCGACCTTACGCAAGTTGACTTTGTGGACAGTGCGGGGCTGGGCGTTATCATGCGCGCATTCGGAGATATCGAGCAGGCCGGCGGAAAATTGCGGATCGCCGGCGCCAACGAGCAGGTGCAGCGCCTGTTCGACATAACCCATACCGGGGCCATCCTGACGATCGATCCCGACTTGGTAACGAGTGTGAGAAGAATGCAGGATGGAGAGGCGAGGGAGACGGGTCAGTCGTCCTGAGTCTACTGTCCTGAGTCCAATTGTAGCCCGCCGATCAGGTCGCTGACCTTTTCGATTCGGTGCTCCAGGCACCACTTTTCTAGTGAATCAACCAATGTCTCGCAAGCACAGGGATCCCAGAAGTTCACGGTCCCGACCTCTATGGCGCTAGCGCCTGCGAGCATGAACTCGAGCACATCCTCCGCAGTGCTGATGCCGCCGATACCGATCACGGGTATCTTGACTGTCTTGGCAGCTTCCCACACCATGCGCAGCGCGATCGGTTTGATCGCCGGGCCGGAGAGCCCGGCGGTGATGTTCGATATTCGTGGCTTGCGGGTTTCGGCGTCGATGGCCATGGCAACGAAGGTATTGACCAGGGAGATGGCGTCGGCTCCCGCATCCTCGGCGGCCCGCGCCACCTCGGGAATGCTGGTGACGTTAGGCGAGAGTTTCACGATCAGGGGGCGGGTGGCGATCCTCTTCACAGAGTTGACCACGTCGAAAAGCATCTTCGGGTCGCTGCCGAAGCTGATGCCGCCGCATTTGGTGTTGGGACACGAGACATTCAACTCGTAGGCAGCGATACCTTCGCCCTCGTTAAGCATGCGCACCACGTCTTCGTATTCATCCAGCGAGTGCCCGAAAACATTGCAGAAGAAAACGATGTTCTTGATCCTGCGAAGCAGGGGGAGCTTCTCTTCCAGGAAGGCGCGAGCGCCGATGTTCTGCAAGCCGATGGCGTTCAACATTCCAGCCGCAGTTTCGAACAGCCGCGGCGGGGGATTGCCGGCCATGGGCTCGCGCGACAGGCCCTTCACTACAAAGCCGCCAAGGCGGTGTAGCGTGACGACATCTTCGAATTCGACGCCGTAGCCAAAGCTCCCGCTGGCCGCCAGGACAGGGTTCTTCAGCGTGATCCCGGCGACGTTGACGCTCATGTCGAGCGCAGGTTTCGGAGCCGGACTCACGCGAACGTCTCCGTCATTGTGCCTCTCTCTCGCGGCGGACGGCGATGGGCTGCTTTACAGTAGCAGCGCGTTCCAGTTTGTCCCAGGCAAATCCACGGCCTTCCATGGCACGTTTCAGCGTCCTGAACAATACAATCGAGAACAACTGCCGGTACGCAAAACGCTGTAACCATACGTGGGCCAGCAGCAGGAAGTCGCGTTTTCCGCCGGGCTGTTGCCGCTCCAGCGTGAATGCAATCGCCGAAGCGATGAAGTCAATCACCATGAATAGCGCGAAGTACAAAACCAGGCGGTGGAAGCTGGCCGGGTTCGCCGACTCCGGGTGAAAGTACCTGTTGACGAAGTAAGTCACCGCGCCGACCACGAACATGATGTCAATGAACGGGGAGACCAGCGGCAGCAGGATCTGGAAGATGACCATATTGGGTATGGCTACCCAGCCGAGAGCTCCCTTCTGTTTCACCGCTGCACGATGCTTCCATACCGACTGCATGATGCCGAAGGACCAGCGAAAACGTTGCCGCATCAGCCCGCTTGCAGTGCAAGGCGCCTCGGTGTAGGCCAGCGCGCGATCTTCGTAGTTCACCCAGTAGCCCGCCTGCAGGAGCGCCATGGTGAGGTCTGCATCTTCGGCAACGGTATCGGGGTGATAATCACCGGCGGCGCGCACGGCAGCGGTGCGCCACGCACCGATTGCGCCCGGGACTACGCTGACCGCGTTAAGCGTGTTCAGCGCGCGGCGTTCAAAGTTCTGGCTGGTGATGTACTCCAGCGCCTGCCAGCGCGTCCACAGGTTTACGCGATTTCCGACCTTGGCATTGCCGGCCATGGCCCCGACTTTGGGATTGCTGAAGTGCGGCACCAGTTTCGAAATCGCGTCAGGTGCGATGACCGTATCGGCGTCAATGCCGATGAAAAGCTCCTCCGTCACGTGCTCAAGTCCGTAGTTCAGCGCGTCAGCCTTACCGGAATTCGGCTTGGTAAGCACAGTCACCTGGCCAGCGGCAATCTCCTTTGAGAAAGCAGTGCGCGTGATTTCGAGAGTTGCGTCCCGAGAGCCGTCATCAATCACAATCACGCGCAGGTTCCGGTAATCGGAATCGAGCACCGAGCGCACCGTACGCTCGATCACCTTCTCCTCGTTATAAGCCGGGATGAGCACTGCAACAGCGGGCCTGTAGTTCAGATCGAACTTTGTCCTGCGGCGATGGAAGCGGTCAAAGATGGCCAACGTACCTACCAGCACCAGCCGGCCGCTCATTAGCACGTCACCCACAAAGAAGACGAAGATGATCATTGAGGAAAGTCCCGCAAATAGGGAGAAATTCAGGCCGTCAATCCAGGCTGCCCACCGCTCATTGGTAGTGATGGCCGGCATGATGTCAGCACGAGTCTTGCCCATCAGTTCCGACACAGGCACGATGTCGTAACCGCGCGCCTTCAGGCCATCGATGACCAGCGGCAGCGCTTTGACAGTTTCACGGCGGTCGCCCCCGCCATCGTGTAGCAGGATAATGTTCCCGCAGGCCAGATTACTGGGGGCGCAGGGTGGCACATTGGCCAGCACGTCGTGGACGATCTGGCTCGCGGAGCGCCGTGGGTTGTCATGCCAGTCGTTGGGGTCAACCTTGTCACCGATGGTAATGTAGCCCAGATCCTGCGCCAGTTCCAGCGGGCGTACCTGATCAGCGGTATCGGGTTCCTGATCAATGGAGTACGGCGGCCGGAAGAGTACCGGCTTCACTCCGAGCTTGCCCTCAAAGAAGCGCTCAGTCAGGTTCAACTCCACCTCAAAGTAGCGCTTCGAAATATTGCTGATATCGGGATGAGTGAAGGTGTGATTCCCGATCTCATGACCCTCGTTGTAGACCCGCTTGGTGATAGTGGGGTATTTCTGCGCTTCGACTCCGATGAGGAAGAATGTCGCTTTCACCCCCTTCTCTTTCAGGATGTCGAGGACCTTGGGCGTCCACTCAGGATCGGGGCCGTCGTCGAAGGTAATGGCAATTTTGTTGGGCGAGCTGCCGTACATGTTGACTTCATACGGTGAAGGCAGGGTCTTAAAGATCTCATCGCTTACCAGGTTGTTGGAATCCACCTTGATCTCCCGTTCCCCGGGGGCTGGCCGTGCGTCAATACGCAGGATTTCGCCCTGGCCTTCGATGTCAACATCCTGTCCCGGGGGAACGGTCTCGAGCTTGGCGGTTGCATTGGCTTCGTAGGGACGGTCCCAAACCGCCCAGAGCGACCGGTCTTCCGAGCCTAACCGCCACAGCGCAAACGTGTAAATGCCCAAGGCGTGGGCGCTGCGCATCTGGTTCAATGCGGTCACCCCATCGAGAAACCACACATCGTGCCGCACGTTGTTGTCGTCGAGATAGGCGAAGTGCGGGTTCATCGCGTCGTCATCGAAGACCACGTCGGTAGCGGCGTCCGAAGCTGCGAGCCACGCGTCCTGCACGGACACGCTGTGGACATCAGCGGGGGACGTGCCCTTCTTCTGGCCCTTCTTCATCGCCCAGTCGTAGCCGTAATTGCCGACAGCGCAGATGATTTTTTCTTTCGGGATTACCTTCAGCGCGTCCCGGAGATTTTTGAGGAACCAGTCCTGACCGGCCACCGCCCCGGGCTCGCCGCCGGGATAGTGCTGGTCATAGTTCATCAGAATGAGACCGTCGGAGATCTCGGCAATCCCCGCATAGTCAAAGGTCCTATCGTTCACCGGCACCGCGACGTAGAGCTTCATACCCTTGGTATGAAGGTCGTCATAGAGCTCTTGTACCAGGGCGTGGTAATCGGTCCGCGAGTTTTCGGGGAAAGCCTCGATGTCGAGCGTAAGTCCCCTGTACTGGTCCGTCGCCAGGAACTTCATGAGCTCGCTGCGGAAGCGCTGGCGCGCCGCCGGATTGGCCAGGAATTGGGCGGTGAGCTCAGGCCTCCACTCGTTGCTGATGGGGTCGAAGTTATTGACCAGCGGCAGAACGTCCGTCTGCGCTTTCTCGCCCTTGAGGAATGGCATGACTTTGTCATCAACCGGCCGGGGCTTGCCCTTTTCATCGAACACGTCATAAAGGGTATTGAGCTCGGTGACAGCCTGCAGGCGGCCATCCCCAGTAAGTACGTGCATCCATTCCGGGAAGAGCAGGTCGATCTGAGGGTAATACTCTTTCAGCGACGCGAAGCTGGCCGCATCCCACTTCACGTAGAAGGCGCCGCGGATTCCTTCATCGGAGTTCAGCACGACCTGCGAAGCGGGCCGCTTGGTCTTGCGGTGGGTATTCGCGCTGCGGGTTGGCTTGCGCTTCTGGTTCTCTTTGAGCGCATGATAGGGCTTCTTGATCCCGGGAAGCGTGACGCCTGGGACCGAGGATCCGCGGATGATAGTGGTGATGAAAAATGCCACCAGCAGCGTGACGAGGATCACGCTGATATCGAGAATGATGCGCAGGCGGCGCCACCGCTTGCGCTTCGCGTCATAAAAGATCTGTTTCGACTGGGGCATTGTCCGGATCAGCTCAATCGTAGCACCCGGCCGTTAGCGATTAGCCTTTTAGCCATCAGCATCCCAGCCAATTACGGCCTGAGGGCGCTCTTGGCCAGATGCCAAGTTCTAACGGCTAGTTGCTAACTGCGGTCTACAAGCTGCTATATTCGCCACGTGCTGGAACAGGAGAGCCAATCGCTGGGGAGGACTAAGCCGCTGTCGTTCTGGCAAATGCTCCGGGAGTCTCGGAAGTACTTCCTGCTGGTCACACTGGCCGCACTTGCTTTGCGGTTGTTCTTCTACTTTAGATTCCCGCACGTTACCGGCGATTCGCTGATTTACGGCGATATCGCCAGGAACTGGCTCGACCATGGCATTTACGGGCTTTCTCACGCCGATGGCCCGCAACCAACCTGGATTCGCCTGCCTGGCTATCCCGCCTTCCTAGCCGCTTGCTTTGTGCTGTTTGGACGTGAGCACTACCACGCCGTTCTGCTAGTGCAGATCATGGTTGACGTCGTCGGCTGCTTCTTTATAGCCGATCTGGCGCGGCGGACCCTATCCGATCGCGCGGCTCGCTTCGCCTTCCTTCTTGCGGCGCTTTGCCCGTTCACTGCCAATTACACTGTCGCTCCGCTGGCCGAGACGCTGAGCATCTTCTTCACTGCGGTTGCCTTGGATTGCGCTGTCGCCGCATTCATGGCTTCCGATGAGGGTCGCACCGCCTGGGCCGCATGGACGTGGTGCGGAGTGGCAGTGTCGGCGGGGATCATGCTGCGCCCCGACGGCGGCATCCTGCTGGTTGCCATAGGATTGTTTCTGCTGTGGCGAATGTGGCGGCGACCGAAGGAACGCGCGCGCTTGTTCTGGGCGGGCGTGCTGGTTTTGGTAATCTCCGTCGCCCCGCTGGCGCCGTGGACGCTGCGCAACTGGGGCGACTTTCACCGCTTCCAGCCGCTGGCGCCGCGTTACGCCAGCGACCCCGATGAGTTCGTTCCTGACGGCTTCGACAAGTGGATGCGGACTTGGGTGGTCGATTACGTCTCCACCGAAGAAGTGTACTGGCAGGTGCCGGGCGATGATGTTGATCTCAACAATCTTCCTTCGCGCACCGTCGACGACAAGCAGCAACGCGAGCAGACGCAGGCCATCTTCGACGACTATCGCAAGACCCACTTCGTCGGTCCGGAGCTCAACGCCCGCTTCGCCGAGCTGGCGAGCGAGCGCATACGGCGGCATCCGCTGCGCTATTACCTGTGGCTGCCAATCTTGCGAATTGGCGACATGTGGCTGCGGCCGCGCACCGAGATGCTGCCGCTCGGCACCCGCTGGTGGGAGTACGCGGATGACCCTCGCGAGTGCATCATCGCGACGCTGTGGGGTACGCTGAACGCGCTGTTCCTGTTCGCGGCGGTGATGGGAGTCGTGCGTGGGCCGCGCCCGCGATACCTCGCACTGATGCTTTTGTTCGTGCTGCTGCGCTCGGCATTTCTCGGCACCATGGAAAATCCGGAACCGCGCTACACGCTCGAATGTTATCCAGTGGTATTCGTCCTAGGCGCAGCGTGGTTATCGCGTCTCAGACTACGAGAAGGTTCATGACTTCACCATCGGTGCATGCCCGGATTCCAGGCCTTGACTCCTGTTTGAGCTTTCTGACGGCCTTTTCTCGGGTACAATGTGGGATGCCCTGACCTGCAAGCTGAGGGGCACGTAGTGCTTGTTGCTGGAACGCCCGCCCGGCATAAGCTCAGATCCCAACCCAACCACTAAGCAACAAAACCCTCGCGCTACATCTGAGGACATCCAGGAGAAAAGCATCGCTATGTTTAGAATCAATATGTGTCTGTTTTTGGTGTGCTGTTGCGGTATGGCTTTATATGCCGAGCAAGTGACCCTCAAGAATGGCGATCGCCTGACGGGCGCCATCGTGAGCGTGAGCGACAAGAAGCTCACAATAAAGACGGAGCACGCCGGTATCATCACCATTGACTGGGACGCCGTTGCGCAGTTTTCCTCCGAACAGCCCATGGTGGTGACCCGCACTAACCAGCAGACGGTTTCCGGCGCAGTGAGCACCAAGGATTCGGAGGTTGCGGTCGCTACCCCCTCGGGGCCCCAGACGATTCCGATGGTGGACGTCGCGGTGATACGCTCGCAGGCCGATCAGGCGGCGTACGAAAAGTCGCTGCATCCCGGGGTGTTAGAGGGGTGGGCTGGCGGCGGAAACCTCGGGCTTGCGCTGGCGAGAGGTAACTCGGACACCACCAACCTGGCACTGGGCTTTAATGCCGCGCGGCCAACTACGACCGACAAGTGGACCATCCAGGCAGCTGGTCTTTATTCGACCAGCACCGCCGACAACGTTACAACCACCACCGCCAATGCTTTGGGAGGCTTCATTCGTTACGACCGCAATCTGACCAAGAAGCTTTTTGCCTTTGGCCTGTTCGCCGGATCGTACGATCATGCCCAGGACCTCAACGTGCGCGTCAGTCCCAGCGGTGGTCTGGGCTATCACGTTATCGCCAGCAAGATGACAACACTCGATCTACTCGGCGGGTTTGGCTATACGTATGAGAATTACTCTACTGGCCTGACCAACAACCTGTTGAACGCTACCATCGGCGACGAATTCAGCCACAAATTCACGGCCAACACCTCGATGATTCAGGACTTTTACTTCTTCCCGTACCTGAACGATAACGGAGGTTATCGCGGCGTATTTGATTTCGGCCTGGCGAGCAAGCTGTATCACGCGATTACCTGGAACCTGAATTTCGGCGATCGGTACAACAGCAAGCCTGTGGCTGGAAAGAAGGACAACGACATTCTGTTAACGACTGGATTGGGCTTGTCCTTCGGGGGAAAGGCAAAGTGAGCTTTCGCGAGCCGCGCTTCTGAACGGTGGACGGAGCAGATGTCGTTCAGAGCGCGAGAGCCTGATTACCGGGTTCGGTCCTGGTACTCCTCGAACCACGCCATCTGGATGGCTTCGAGCTTGCCCTCGTTCGACATCTTCGGGTCGTCAACGAAGATCGGCATTTCGGTTACGTAGCGGTGAAGATCAGTAAAGCGGAGCTCCAGCGGGTTCACCTCGGGGAACTTGTCGGCCAGTGCAATGCCGATGTCTTCTGCGTCGTCCCATCTCAGCTCAGCTGCCATAGTTTCCTCGTGATGTTAAGTGCGCCGTCAGTCGTGGTGACTGGCCGCCTCCGAAACGTAGTTTCGGTTCCATGATGGTATCTCAACCACCACCTCGCCCGGCTTCTGGATCACGGCCTGGCACCCAAGCCGCGAGTTTAGCTGCAGGTCGGCGGCCATGTCGAGGCGGTCGGCCTCATCGTCTTCCATCTCGCTGAGGCACTCCTTGCCCTTCTTCACCACTACGTGACAGGTGGTGCAGGCGCAGTTGCCGCCGCAAGCATGCTCCAGGTGAAGGCCAAAGTTCATGGCCACATCAAGGATGGATTCCGGCTTGCCGTGCTCCTGATAGGGCAGTTTGCCGTGTTCGAACTCGAAGGTCTTGTTCTCCGGAAGAAAAGTGAGCCGGACCGTGTTCGGTCCGAGCGCTTCTTCCGTTGCCGTTGCGCCACCTTGTGTTTTTTCGTCTGACATGGTTCCCTTGTTCGCGGGCTTGAACCGCTCGCGTTGTTGTCCCGTCCCTGAAAGGACTCGGATTCTTTTCCTGCTCTCACGCGGGCCTGAAGGCCCGCACTACCCAATCGCAGCCATTACTTGATTTCCGCCTGCGCGATGGGATGCGGCGCCGCCGGGCCGTCGCCCACATCGGCGGTCGCCATGTCCTTACCCTTCAGCGCGGAGGTCACAGCCGAATCCATCATCAGCTCGGCGAGATGCATGGTCGCCTGATTAAGCACGTCAATTGCACTGCGGATGGCCTGATAATCGTCTTCCTTCATCACCGCGCGCAGCGCAGTTTCCAGTTTGTTGATATCCGTGCGCTCCTGCGACGACAACTGTTCCCACGCAGGATTATTGCGGCCCTTTTCCAGCGCCGCCAACATCGTCTCTGCCTCATTGCGGGCCTCGATCACCTGCCGCTGGCGAAAATCCTCTTCCGCGTAGTCGAACGACTCCAGGATCATGTTCTCGACCTGCTCGTCGGTCAGGCCGTAGCTGGGCTGCACCTCGATCTCCGATTCCTTGCCGCTGCGCAACTCGCGCGCCGAAACATGCAGAATGCCGTTAGCGTCTATCAGAAATTTCACCTCGATACGCGGCAGGCCCGCCGGCATTGGCGGAATCCCCTTCAGATCGAACCGCGCCAGCGAGCGGCAATCCTTTGCGAGTTCGCGCTCGCCCTGCAACACGTGGACGGCAACGTTTGTCTGCCCTTCCACGCCGGTGGTGAAGTGCTCAGTCGCTGAGGCCGGGATGGTCGAGTTGCGATGGATGATCTTCACTACGCCTCCGCCCAGCGACTCGATGCCCAGCGACAGCGGCGTCACGTCTAGCAGCAGCATCTCTTTCGTCGCATCCGAGCCGCCAGAGAGGATGTTTGCCTGCACCGCGGCGCCGAGCGCGACCACCTCATCGGGATTCAACTCGCTGTGCGGCGTGCGTTCGAACAACTCTTCCACCAGTTGACGTACGTGCGGGATACGCGTTGAGCCGCCCACCAGCACGGCTTCGTCAATGTCCTTCGGCTTGAGCCCTGCGTCTTTAAGCGCCTGCTTAACCGGGCCGGCAGTGCGATCAATCACCGGCTGAATCAGTTGCTCGAATTGTGCCCGCCTAATTTCTCGCCGGTAGCGCTTTCCGCCAGGGAGTTCGATGTCGAGGGTGGTGGATTCGTTCGCTGACAGCGCGATCTTGGCCTCGATCACAGCCTTGCGAATCGCCTGCACGATCTCAGCATTCCGCCGGACATCCACACCTAGATCGCCCTGTATGTCGTCCAACGCAATGGTGATGAGCAGGTTGTCAATGTCGTCGCCGCCGAGGTGCGTGTCGCCGTTGGTGGCAATGACTTCGAAGATTCCTTCATGCAACTTGAGAATGGAAATATCGAAGGTCCCACCGCCCAGGTCGTATACCGCAACCGTCTCGCTTTGCTTTTGATCCAGACCATAGGCCAGCGAGGCCGCCGTCGGTTCGTTCACCAGGCGCAGAACCTCCAGTCCCGCAATGCGGCCTGCGTCCTTGGTGGCTTGCCGCTGCGCGTCATTGAAATACGCGGGAACGGTGATGACCGCCTTCGTGACCGGCGCGCCGAAGTAACGCTCAGCATTGCGCTTCAGTTGGCGGAGGATGAATGCTGAGATCTCGGGAGGCGTGAAGGTTTTGTCGCCCAGTTTGATGCGCAGCACTTCACCGGGCGCAAGGTCGTCGGCCAGGCGGAAGGGGAACAACTTGAGTTCGTCTTGAACGTCCTCGACGCCGCGGCCCATCAGACGCTTCACGCTATACACTGCATGATCGGCAGTTTCAATCAGGTACTTGCGTGCAGCATTGCCAACGACGATCTGTCCGTTCTCGTCCACCGCCACCACCGAGGGCAGAAGGTTCAAACCATCCTCGCCGGGAATAACGACGGGACGGTCGCCAGCCATATAGGCCACGAGCGAGTTCGTAGTACCGAGATCGATGCCGACGATGCGTTCCGTAGCCATTAGCAATTAGCTCTTAGCAGTGAACTTTTGGCGAGACCTTCGTTTGACTTTACTGACCACCAGCCACTAACCACTAGTCACTGCCTTCCAACACCTCATCAATGTCGCGCAGTAGGTTGCGCAAGTAGTTGCGGCGATTGAGCACCTCCACCATCTTGTCGCGCACGGCCAAACGGTCATCTTCCAGAACGGTTTGGCCATTTTCAGCGCGGTCCAC
>JBKQKT010000425.1:0-3973 GCA_052147365.1 Candidatus Korobacteraceae bacterium
TGCCGACGGTGCTCAGCCGGGAGGAAGTTGCGCGATTGATCGATGCCGCCGGAACCCTGTTTCGACGGACGCTGCTGATGACGCTCTACGCCACCGGCATGCGACGCAGCGAACTGGCTCGTCTCAAAGTCAGCGATATCGATAGCCAGCGGATGATCATCCGCGTGGTGGAAGGCAAGGGCGGCAAGGATCGCGACTTGCCTCTGAGTCCAACCCTGTTGGAAACCCTGCGCGAGTACTGGCGCTGGCGCAAGCCCAGACTCTATCTGTTCCCCACGCGCACCCGTCAGCCCAGACTCGATCAGCCCATTTCAGACAAAACCGTCTGGATTGCATGCAGCGATGCCGCGCAACGCGCCGGCATCCGCAAGCGCGTCACCCCGCACACGCTGCGCCACTATCTACCCTCCCTGACTATGTCGAGTGATGTGAAAGGATCTTGGCGATCATTGAACAATTGCGGCTCGTCGCGCAAATCGAGTCAATCAATCACCCGACATAGTTTTCTCCGTTTTCTCTGCTCTACAGACTGTTGAGGAACCCAAGCAGTTGGTCTCCAGGTTGATAGCGCCCCGGTCTTCCGTTTGGCGGCAAGGTTTTCGCAAGTGCCCGCTCCTTCATTGCGAGGGTGGCTTCGAGATAGATTTGCGTGGTCTCCACCGACTCATGTCCAAGCCACAATGCAATTACGGAACGATCCACGCCCGCTTGCAAAAGGTCCATCGCCATCGTGTGCCTCAAGCGGTGAACGGTGACTCGCTTTTCCTTCAACGAGGGACAGACTTTGGATGCCGCCACGCGATGCTTGGTCAACAGGTACTGCACGCCGTGGACGCTTAGACGTTCCCCCTGGGCGCTGGGAAAGAGTACGTCGCCGTCACCACGTCGCGGTTCGCGAAGCCAGGCTTTCAATACGGCGAATGTGGATTGGGCAAGAGGTGTGCACCGTTCTTTGCGGCCCTTGCCGATCACGCGCAGGTGAGCGCCAGCCCCAACGATAAGATCCTCGCGTTTGAGTCCGGTCATTTCCGATAAGCGTAGGCCCGTCTGCACCGCCACGAGCAGAAAGGCGTGATCGCGTCGACCAGACCAAGTGAACTGATCCGGAGCAGCAAGCAAGGCATCGACTTCGGGACGAGTCAGGAACTGGACCAAGGTGCGGGTGAAGCGCTTGCTGGGGATAGCGAGCACGCGCTGGATCTGTGCAGAATGGGCTGGTGCCTCGAAAGCTGCGTATCGAAAGAAGGAGTGAATCGCTGTGAGGCGCAGATTACGACTGCGCACGCTTACGCCTTGGCGTTTCTCCAGTTCATCCAAGAAAGCCACGATCAAGGGAGCATCGATCTCCTCGAAGGACAGGCGTGATGGGGGCTTGCGCAGCCGCTGCTGAACGAACTTCAGGAATTGACGGAAGGAATCGCGATAGGAACTGATGGTGTGTGGACTTGCCTGGCGCTGCTGCATCAAGCGCTGGGTAAAGAAACGCTGCAGAAGCGCAGCCAGGGTGATGGGAATGATCATGGCCGATCCTCCCATCGATGCTCGAGCCGGCGCATGGCTTCTCGCATCAGCTCCGGGGAGCTGCTTAAATACCATTGCGTGTCCGCGACGTGGACATGACCGAGGTAAGCGGACAAGATCGGCAGGAGGCGTTCTGGATCTAGGTTGGACCGATACCACGTTACCAGTGTGTTGGTTGCGAAGCGGTGCCGCATGTCATGCAGACGTGGCCCGTGATGGTCGGATATGCTGCGCAGACCGATCTGCCGGGACAAGGCATAGAAAGTTCGATGAATCTCTCCGCCATCCAAACGATTGCCCCAGTTGGAAACGAACAGATAGGAGGACACCGGCCGTCCCGCCCAATGACGTTTGCGTCGCGCGATGTAGTCAGCAAGTACTTTGCACGTCGATGCGTGCAAAGGCACGAGTCGAGACTTGCCAAACTTGCCGCTGCGGATCGTCAGCACCGCCGCCTTAAGGTCCAAGTCCTGAAGCTCGAGACTGCGCGCTTCGCCCAGACGTAGGCCGGAGACACTTAGTAATCCGAACAGACCATGGTAAGTCCAAGGTCGCAGTTTGCTGGCTTCACAACGACAGGGCAAGTCGAGAGTCGCGCGCAGTAAGCTGCGGATTTCATCGTCCGAGTACAGGTACGGCCGCGCCCGTTTCGGGCGAAATGGCAACAAGCCCTGGGCAGGAATCTGGGTTCGTGGATCGGTGGCACTACGATGGTGCGCGAATCCCCGAACGAAACTTAGTCGTTTCGCCCACTGCGCGGGTTGGACGTTTACGGGTTGTTGAGCCCAAGCGAGCGCCAATGCCTGGGTGATGTAGGAAGTGCGGTGGTGCTCCATGAAGGTAACGAATTCAAGCAATCCCTTGCCTGCATCCTGCAGCTTGAACCCCAAACTGCGGCGCAGGCTCAGATATTCGTGAACGGCCTGTCGAAGCGTGTTCATCGCACACCTCCCGGCCACGGCAAAGCCAGCGTCCGCAATGCCTTGATGTCGACCTTGGTGTAGATCTTGGTGGTCTGGGGATGGCGATGCCCCAGCAACTCGCCGATCTCGCTCAGCGAAGCGCCCTGGCGCAACATCTCGGTGGCCAATCCATGGCGAAACTGGTGAGCCCCTGAGGTAGTAGCCTGGATGCCGGCACGTTCGAGCGAGTGCCGAACCATCGATCCAATCCCACTCGGCCCGCGAAAGGCGCAGATCGGGGCTCTGACTCGTAAGAATACGCGGCGACTAGCGCTAACCGGTCGCCCCCGGCGCAGGTAGGCAGCGATGGCTTTGCCGACCTCTGTGGGTAAGGGCAGTCGGTTACGCTGACCACTCTTGCCGCGCACATTTACTTGTCCCAGGTTCCAGTCAATGTCCTCGAGTTCGAGAGATACCACTTCCCCGGAACGCAACCCCAATCGCGCCAGCAAGAGCAAGATGGCATAGTCTCGACGCCCGACCGCAGTGCGACGATCGATGCTGGCCAGGAGTTGGCGTACGTGCTCCGCAGAAATCGCCCGGGGGATCGACGTCATCGACCACCTGGCGACGATGGGAACGGCGGCGGCTAGATCATGCGTAACCTCCCCGAGATATCGCGCATAGTGCAGGAAGGAGCGCAAGGCGGTGGTCATGAGTTTCACTCGCATCCTGTGTAGTCGTGGTGCTTGGCGCTGTACGAACCTCACAACATCGCGTGCACACAGACGCGAGAGCGTGACTCGCGCGGAGCCGAAACGGTCTTGGAGAAAACTGCGGATGAACGGAACGTAGTTGACGATTGTCGGGCGGGCCAGTGCGCGCACTTCCAGCAAATATTGCCCGAATGCTTGGGCACAACGCTCAGCCGGAGTCGGTTGGCGTGCCAACGTCCTTTCGCCGGGGATGACGCCCTCCCGGCGCAAAAAGCCGATGAGATGTCTGAGGGCAGCAGCATCCCCCCGGCAAGGTCGTAGGCCTCGAGCGCGATATCGTAGATACCGTACCGGATGATCGGAGCAGATGCTGCGCAGTCCGACCCCGTTCTGCTGAAGCCATCGGCTAAAACTTGCAGCGAGCAAAACCTGTCGATGAATCGATGTCAAACTGTATCCCTGCTCAGTCACAGATTCTGCAAACGAGTCGATCTGTGCCGCGAGCGGGCCTTCCGCCGGTCGCGATAGAACCACTTGGTTGTTGACGATGCACTTCATGTGAACTCCTTCCCCGACTCTGCGGGCTAGTAGAAGGAGCTCAGAATATGTCTATAACGCCTCAAGTCGAGGCCGGGAAAATCGGGGCCCTCGCAGATTTACAAGACATAGTCAGGGAGGGTAGATAGTGGCGCCTATGTCTCTGGGTACATAGGCGCCACAGTTTCGCCACCCACATGCTCGAGGCCGGCGCCGATCTGCGCACCATCCAGGTCCTGCTGGGTCATGCCAAGCTCGCCGACACTACCGTCTACTTGCACTTGTCCCGGCGTCATC
>JBKQKT010000426.1:0-2686 GCA_052147365.1 Candidatus Korobacteraceae bacterium
ATGCTGGACTTAGCTCAAAAGGTAAATCTGATTCGGTAAAGTAGTTGGTCGTTTGCCCCGGCGCACATGAAATTTCGCTCACCACCTTGTTCTTCCAATCATAGGCAATAAAGGACGCATACTGCCGGTCTTCCGTCGCAGTATAGTCGAGACGGTTGATAAGCGACTCTTTTGTCGTGAACGAACGCACGAGTTGAAATCCACGCATACAGCTCGCGTATCCAGCCTCAATGTCTGTGCGGCGAACAATGTCGCCATCGGCTTGGTACTGCGCGGCATGCGCTCCTCGCCATCCGCTGAACTGATCGGGCCGGTAACGCGTAAAGTAAAAGGTCCGCACGATTGCGGAATCCGTCAGCGCGAGATAATCATCAAGAAGAGCGCGGTTGAATGTCACAACAGTTCCGCCGAATCTGTCTCCCTTTCCTTCGATTTCGACTATACGAATGACTTCCTCAATGTCCCCATGCTTGTCGAGACGGCAATACGCATTTCGTTCTTGTACAAAATGAAGATCGAAAAGATGAGTAAATTTCTGAAGGATCTCATAATGGCACTTTTTCCCAGAACTGCCTTCAAAATGCCGTGCAAATACTAACTGTTCGCCGCTCTTAAGGGTCTCGCTCCCGGCGTCGTCGAGAGGTGGCGAAATCGAAACGGTACGCGGCTCTGAAAAGGTAACAGTGATTCCCCAAGATGACGTTGCGTTGCAATTCCAGGACATGACGTCCTCCGTGTTTGGGGGATTCACAGAGGAGGCGGGCACTATAATTGCATGAATGAACGTAGATTGAATGCTCGCGTAAACGACAAACTCGTCTTGTTGGGCGTTCTCTCGCAGAAACTCAATAGCGCTACCCATCTCCAACCAGGTTTCAAAAGCTTCCTTCTCCGAAGGAGCCGCCGAGATTTGATTAAGCTTATCTACTACGTTAGCCATGCTTCTTAGTGCCTTTCTATTTCGAGCGGGTAGCCACGGCTGGCAGCGGTAACTAGCCCAGCCAACTGTATGCCGTCACATTAAAGTTTGCTTGTTTCAACTTGAGACACATCGAGTGAAGGTGAGCAAGTCCAACGACGAATAGACCCACGTCGTGGCCTTCCATCTCGCGTTGAATAGTTTGTATCATGCGTTGCTCTCGATTCTCCTGCTTTTCCAGTGGCCCATATTCATTCATTGCGGGTGCCTCGTCGCAGGGACCCAGCGTTCCATCGTGGCCTGGATGGTTGGTCTGAGGGCAGCAGAATGTTTGGAACATGGTCTCTGGGGGAGTGCCAACGTCTTTGTAGGTAACGAGGTCCTTCGCGAGTTCCGAAGAAAATGATGGACTCTGGTTTTCAGCCCATTCCTCCAACAGCGTTGTCACGGCAAACTTCTCAATCAAAAACCTCAAGCGCGACTCTAGTTCGGGTTTTTTTGTCTCCGTTCTTCTGCAATTCATGAATAGTGCCAAGCACAACTACGCGCTTTGTTTCCAACTCACGTTTCAATTCATTGCGCAACTGCGAAAGGTGATCGGCGAGTTGAGGTTGGATGTCCGCCAGGTCGGCGACACCGCTGATGGCAAATCGTTCGATCTCGCGCTCCAGTCTCTCGACCTCTTTCTGCAGGAGGGCGCTTCTGCCTGTCAATTTGCCAGTCATGATTGTCCGGAACACGTAAGCGGGTAGCCCAGACGGAGGCGCAGTTTGCCTTCGTCTGCGGCTTTTCGGTCTTATACACACCGCGCTGCCTGCTTTACGTCACAGCCTCGACAAAATCCCGGACATCAACCTGGACGCCGGAGCGGGCGGCGAGATCGGCGGCGGCGAGGATTTGGCGGCTGATTTCTTCGCCAACGTAGGGTTCGCCGCAATTGGCGCACACTTCTGCCGGCACCGCCTTGAAGACGAGTGTCGCGGTATCCCGCTCGAGGGTGATGGCGGTGCGGCCGGGACGCGTCTCCCCCAGTTTACAGATGACGCACTTCATGTCGTTCTCCTCCTGAAACCGAATTCCCAAAGCTCGGCGTCCGGTTCATAGACCGTTATCACGATGAGTTCATTATCACTCTTGTTGTGCGCCACGACAACGTGCACGGGACGCGCGCCTCTCCACCCTAGAACCAGACGGCTGGGGTAAGGCTTGTCATCCGGGTAATCTTCAATTGTTTCCCCGCTGCCGATGACGGCCCTGACATCGTCAGGACTGATTTGCCTTTCGAACATTCGCCGAAGTGCGTGGACACGGAAAATGAGCTTAGCCGCCATGGCCGAGATCCCTCGTATTCATTCGAAACGCATTTTCGAGCCGTGGACCTCCCGCCCAACAACTATCCTCGCAATAGCGCCAATATTCAAGTCGGCAGATGGAAAGCGCCGGGTGGCACGACATAGGGTTTGATGTCTGCATCACAAGCCTCGCGTTGCGACCTCTCGCGCTCAAGTGTTCACGGCAGCCGATCTGAAAACAGGGGTCAGGTGCCAGGTGTCAGCTGTCAGAGAGGCGGGGTCACGGGATTCGGGAATCGGGATTAGGGGTTGGGGGCCAGGGAATTGCAGATGGCAGATTCAAGATTCAAGAACAGAACGAGTCCGGAGTCCGAGGTCAGAAAGGCCGGGATGCGGGACACGGCGATTGGTGATCGAGCGCTAGTCACTCATCACACGCCCAGCGATTCCGCATGCGTGCTTTTTCACCTGATTT
>JBKQKT010000427.1:0-4763 GCA_052147365.1 Candidatus Korobacteraceae bacterium
CGGGAGAGCTCCAGTCGGGGAGTTCCCGTCCGCAACCTACTCTGGTCATACGTCCAAATTTCTAAACGTGCCCTGAATAGTCAGCCTACCAGAGACTCAATCGCCTGCACTGCTTCCGGAGCGAGTGCCAGGTTGCGACTGGCTAGGTCTTGTCTCATGTGCTCGGCGTTAGAGGTGCCGGTCAGCGGGAGCATCCCCACGGTGCGTGCGAAGCTAAACACAACCTGGGCAGGAGTCGAATTCGCGTGCGCGGCGAGACCTATAAGCAGAGGATCGTTTAGCACTTCCACATTTGCTGTGAGCAGCGAAAACCCCTGATAGAGGATCTTTCGTTCCTGGCAAAACAAGCGCACATCGCTATCCCACTTCAGGCGCGCGAAGCAGCGATTTTGCACAAATGCAGGCCCTTCGGCGTGGGCGGCCATCATCTGCTCAAGATGCCGGAGGGAAACGTTGCTCACGCCCAGAAAACGGGCACGGCCGGCGTCACGCTCGTTGCACATGGACTCCCAGACCTCGCCGTCGGCGTTGCTCCAGCCGTAGGCCGACGCGGGCCCATGCAACACATAGCTGTCTACGTAGTCGGTTCCAAGATGCTCAAGCGAACTGGCCAAAGACTGACCCACCTGAACGGAAAGGCTGGCTTCAGGATCATAGGGTAGCCGATGATCCTGACCACCCTGATAGGTGAATTTTGTCTGTAGAAAAAGATCGGGTCGCGCCACAACTCCCGCTCTGTAGGCGGCGGCCAGCCCCTGCCCTACTCCGGCTTCGAAGTAATGGCGCCGCTGGTTGGCCGTGTCGATTCCCCGAAATCCCATTCGCAGCGCGAGTTCGGTGAGGAGCGGTGTGCGGTCTTCCTTCCAGGCGGTGCCGTAGAGAAAATCGGGGACGGATCGTCGCTCATTTGGCATCGCGCTATTCTCCCATGACAGAGCAAAGGCCTATCCGTAGGTACCGGATTGGGCCAACAATAGCGGTTAGGCGTTTCCCAGTAGCGACCTGGCGAAACTTCCTCCAAGAAGACTTCTTGCCAGTTATCGTGGTTGGGCCTCACTCCCCTCTTTTCGTTAACCAGGCACGAGCAGATTCAGGGTCGCCACCGGTACTGAAAGCGAACCCCTTGCTACCTACAACGAGTCATGGTTGAATTTGTCGACAACCATCGAGAAATAATCTCCGAGTGACGTTGAGAAAGCAGGTAGCAGCCTTGAACCGAAGAGAGTTTTTGAATGTGTCCGGGGCAGTATTACTTTCGCAGCTGTGGCCGCGCAGCGGGTTCGCAAGTCCCACCATCCGCCGGGTGCGTCCTTCGGACCCAAGTTGGCCCTCCAACGCAGCTTGGAAGCGCCTAAACGAGGCGATCGGCGGCAACCTGATTCAAGTCGATTTTCCGATGAACGCATGCGTGTCCTCGTCCCGGAGCGCGGACTGCAAAACTCTCTTCGCAAATTTGAAAAATCCCTACTATATCGGCGACAGCCCCGGCATCACCCAAACCCTGGGCTGGGTGGACGGTTGGGCCACGAAGCCTAGTGTCTATGCTGTCGCCGCAAGAAATGCCAACGACATCGCAGCCGCCGTGGATTTTGCCCGCGACAACAATCTGCGCCTCGTCGTCAAAGGAGGTGGCCACAGCTATCAGGGCACATCGAACGCGCCCGATTCTCTCCTGATTTGGACACGTCATATGCATGAAGTCACCATCCAGCAAGATTTTGTTCCTAGTGGTTGCAAGTCTACTCACGCTCCTCAGCGGGCCATCACCGTCGGCTCGGGAACAATTTGGTTGCAAGCTTACGACGCCGTCACCACCAAGGCTGGCGCCTATGTTCAAGGAGGCGGCTGCACCACCGTCGGCGTCGCCGGCCTGATTCAAAGCGGCGGGTTCGGCAGCTTCTCGAAGCATTACGGATTGGCCGCCGCCGGCCTCCTAGAAGCCGAAGTCGTTACCGCGGACGGCAAAGTGCGAATCGCAAACTCTCGCACCAATTCGGATCTGTTCTGGGCTCTGAAAGGAGGCGGAGGCGGCACTTTCGGCGCAGTCAGCAAACTAACCCTGCGCGTGCGAGATCTTCCGGAACTGGCCGGAGGCGCCAATTTCACCGTCAAAGCTTCTTCCGATGACGCCTATCGCCGCCTGATCCGCCGCTTCGTTGCCTTCTACCGCGAAGCTCTCTTCAACGATCATTGGGGCGAACAAGTGCACTTCTCTCCCGACAACAAGCTCGAAGTCAGTATGGTTCATCTTGGACTGGACACGGAGCAGTCGCGAAAAATCTGGCAGCCCTTCCTCAGCTGGCTGGCGCAGTCCTCCACCGCCTATACGATCGAGTCTGAGCCCGAAATCGGCAGCATGCCCTTCCGCCATTGGTGGGACGTTGACTGGCGCAACGAACATCACCATGACGTTTTCAAGGCAGACTCTCGCGCCAGCGCCAGCCCAATCAATGTCTGGTGGAAAGGCGACGACGGCCAGGTCGGCTGGGTTGTCTGGGGTTTCGAGTCGCTCTGGATGCCCGCATCCCTGCTGCACGATGATTCCCAGGAAAAATTGGCCAACGCCTTGTTCTCAGCTTCCCGCTTAACCGAGGTGGAGCTCCATTTCAATAAGGGGCTTGCCGGCGCGCCTTCGGAAGCCATCGAGTCTGCCAAAGACACCGCGATGAATCCCACGGTGTGCAGCGCCTTTGCTCTCGCCATCGTCGCCGACGGCCAGGGGCCAGCGTATCCCGGAATTCCCAATCACGAGCCCGACGTTGCCAAGGGCCGCAAAGCCGCCGACACGGTGCACCGCTGCATGAACGAACTCCGCGCCGTCGCCTCCAGCGGCGGAGCCTACGTCTCGGAAAGTAACTTCTTCGAGTCCGACTTTGAGCATTCCTACTGGGGCGCCAACCACGCCCGCCTCGCCGAAATCAAGAAAAAATACGACCCTGATGGCCTCTTCTTTGTCCACAACGGAGTTGGTTCAGAACAGTGGTCCCTGGACGGCTTCACCAGGATCTGAACTGCGGTACGGTTTAAAATCGGGCGGGAGTTTACCGATCTCCCTAATTCCTGGATGGCAAGTCGGAGACTCTCCAGAAACGCGATTGGAGGAGATCAATGACCATCCCCTCGAAGCCGACTTCGGGCCCGCGGTTGGCTAGAATCCGCTGCTCAAGCCTCTGTGAGATAGGGCAGCGCCATCGCTCACATATGTGAAGGAGCAGATGGGGCACAGTTCAATTCAAATCACGGTGGATACGTATGGGCACTTGATCCCTGGAGCTGACATCAAGTGGATTGCCCGCTTAGACGAGGAAACCAGTCCGCGACAAACCGCAAACAGGAGACACAGGGTTAGAGAGAGCACTTGGAAGTGCTTGAAAAGAATTGGCTGCCCCCCAGGGATTCGAACCCCGATATGCTGATCCAGAGTCAGCTGTCCTGCCGTTGAACGAGGGGGCAGCAACTACGTCGTGCGGGTGCGCCGTACAACCGCGCTCATTTGATTGTATGGCCGCCTAATTCGACCGTCAATCACACTCTGCATTTGCCGCAGCGTCGCTTCTCGCCCGTTTTCTGGAGCGCTTTGTCTATTTGCCGAAAATATCCCCCCGGGGGTCTCTACCTGCGCGCTGGCCGCAACATCACATCAATCCCATAGGCCGCAAAGCCGCCGGCGACCAGCAAAGCTCCGAACATCAAGCCGCTCATCCCCAGGACCTGCTCGTGCTCACCGTAAATCACGGAGAAAATCAGCAGCAACGTGGGAAGCGCACCAAGAAAGACGGCTCCGAACATGCCTCCCGGAACCTTGAACGGCCGGGGCAGTCCGGGCTCGGTAATCCGCAGCACCACCAGGGCCAGAAACTCGAGGAACAAGCTTCCGCCATAGATGAGGATGTCGAGTGTAACCAGTCGCTCGAAGCCCAGCCCCAGACACAGCGCCCATCCCGCGGCGAGCACAATAATGGAAACCCATGGCGCCTGGGCGCGCCCATTCAAGCGGGCGAAAACCCTTGGCAGCATACCGTCAAGGGCCATCGCGTAGGGTAGCCGCGAGTAGCTCATCACCAGGGCATTGAACATGCCGAAGGCGCTCATCATGCCGCCCAACACCAAGCCAACCCGCAACAGCGGTCCACCCAGCAGGCCGGCAATGTCCGCCCACGATCCGGTCTCCCACGCGGCTGGGCTGAGGCGCGTCAAAGCCACCGCGGCGACCGGGAGAATATAGGTAACAGCCACCAGCGCCACAGCCGCTATCATGGCGCGCGGATACGTGCGCTGCGGTTGCTTCACCTCGGCCGCGATAGTGGAAGCGTTGTCCCATCCCATGTAGTTCCACATCGCGATGAGCAGGCCGCCGATGATGTCAACGTGTGACGCGGTGGGCGTGGTCACGGCATGGGCCAGCGCTCCGTGTTTAAATGGGGCCAAAATTACGATAATTGCGAATGGAGCCGAAAGCAGAACGAAGAGCCAAATGGACGTCGTGGCTACAACTTTAATGCCCGCGATGTTCAGCCCCGCGCAGGCAGCCACCACGGCCACTCCCACCAGCACGCCGCGATGGCCCACCCCAAACCATGGAAAAAGCCGCGCCAGGTACAAGACAAACAGCGTAGGGTAAATGGCCATGTCGAAGACGCTGGCCACCAGCGACAGCCACGCTTCCTGAAATCCCCAGCAGTTGCCCATCGCGCGCCGCACCCAAGCGTAATAGCCGCCCTCTTTCGGCAGAGCGCTGGCGAGTTCGCCGATCATAAACGCCG
>JBKQKT010000428.1:0-2781 GCA_052147365.1 Candidatus Korobacteraceae bacterium
GGCGGATATTTGACACTGTACGCGCTGGAACACAGCGATTTGTTCAAGGGTGGGGTGTCAGTCGCCCCGGTCACCGACTGGCGTAACTACGATTCCATCTACACCGAGCGCTATATGGGCCTGCCTAAGGAGAATGAAGAGGGATACAAGAAGAGTGCACCGGTAAATTTTGCCGCCAATCTGCATGGGAAGTTGCTGGAGGTCCATGGCACCAGTGACGACAACGTGCACATGCAGAACACCATCCAGATGGTCAACGCCTTCGTCGATGCGGGCAAGCAAATCAACTTGATGCTCTATCCGCGCAAGACTCACGGCATCGCCGGATACCAGGCACGCACCCACTTGTTCCATCTGATCGAGAACCACTTCGAGGACGTGCTCGCGCCGGGCAAGTAGCGCGAGCTATTCCTCGAAGCACGAGCTGCCTTGCGGTCCCCACGGTTTCCGGCATTAAGAACCTTCAGTGCTGCACAGCGACTGCGCTATGCGCCCACCGTCACCAATTCTTGCGATGAGTCCGCTTGCCTTCCGGCCTTAGCGCCATGGTTGGCAGCCCTTCCGAACTGTGCGTTTACTAATGAACTAGGTGTTGTGACGCCGGTCACTGCAATGCCCGTAATGCAGCTGTTACTAATAATTCAAGATTGTCGTCTCCAGTCTCCAGGGCGCCAAGCGTCGCTCCGATGGAGAGGTTGCCTGTTGGATCGCTGAATGGCGTTCTTTTTGGCCTGAAGATTCTGCAGGGCGCCCGCAGCAAGAATTCCTGGTGGTAGTGAAGTTCTCGAAAGTCCGGATGAACCCGTATTGCGCCGCAAGTCCTAGGCGGGTTCGGGACCGGGTATGGGGACGAATGTTCCCAACGTGCAGAAGCATCAGAGTTTTGCAAGGATCTGGCCGGATGCTGCTGTTCGACATCGTCGCGCTAGCACTGCTTCTGGTGCTGGGGGCAGGTCTCCTCGTCCTCCGACGTCACGCCCGACAAAATCGGGAAGAGGCGGCCCTTTGTCAGCGCCTGACGGTTGAAGCTGTGACCCAGCGCCGCCTGTTAGAAGACTCTCTCCGGCGGTCCCAAGCCTCACTACAGTCGCTGGTGGACAACGCGCCCTTGGGCATCTGCCGAACTTTGCTGGAAGGGGACTGCTACGAAACCCTGAATTCGACTCTCCGGGAAATGCTCGGCGGCTATAGCCTCGAGGAGGCGTTACACCTGAAGACCTCGACACAAGTCTGGGCTGAACCCAAAGACCGGGATCGAATGATCGAGATCCTGCGGCGGAACTTCACCATTAAGGGCTTCGAGACCAATTTCCGCCGGCGCGACGGAAGCACGATACCGGTGCGCATCTCAGGTTTGCTCCTGCAAGACGCCGAGGGTGCGGAGCACTTCGAAGGCTACGTCGAAGACATGACGCAGCAAAGTGCGTTGGAGCAGCAAGTCCGGCAGGCACAAAAATTGGAGGCGGTGGGCAGGTTGGCAGGAGGTATGGCCCACGACTTCAACAACGTTCTTGTGGTCATTAAGCTATCCACGGAATTGATGCTTCGCCAGATCACACCAGAAAGCACGATTAGTAAGCTGTTGCTACAGGTCTCCACTGCCGCTGACCGGGCTGCCTCACTGACGCGGCAGATGCTGGCCTTCGGCCGGCAGCAAATGATGCAAACACGCATCATCAACTTGAATTCTGTGGTGAGCGAAACCTTGCAGATGCTGCGGCGCGTGATCGGAGAAGACATCCAGCTGGTCACGAGGCTCTCGAGCACGGTGAATAACTCACGGCTCGATCCCGACCAGGTGGCACAAGTAATTCTGAACCTCGCGGTCAATGCGCGTGACGCCATGCCGGAGGGCGGCACGCTCCACATCGAAACCGCCAATGTGGAACTGGATGACACTTATACCAAGGACCATCCTCCCGTACAGCCCGGACGCTATGTGATGCTTGCCGTCAGCGACACGGGTTGCGGGATGGACAAGTCGGTCCTGCCCCGCATCTTCGATCCGTTTTTCACCACCAAGGAGGTCGGCAAGGGTACCGGCCTGGGCCTTTCCATCGTGTATGGAATTGTCAAACAGAGTGGTGGCTATATCTGGGTATACAGTGAGCCTGGGCACGGAACGACGTTCAAACTGTACTTTCCTGCCACCGCGGCGGCGCTTGAAAGTCCAGTTCTGCGCAGCGAAACCACCTCGCGCCCCGCCGGAGAGACGGTGCTGGTGGTTGAGGACGAAGCCATCATCCGTGGCAATGTGCGGGAGTGCCTGCAACAATTGGGTTATGAGGTGCTCGAGGCGGGAAGCGGGGAATTTGCCTTGCAACTTTGCGACGAAAACCGAAGCAAAATCGATCTTGTACTCACCGACCTGGTTATGCCCGGCATGGGGGGACATGAACTTGCGAGCGAACTCGCCCGGCGTCATCCTGAGGTGAAAATGCTTTTCATGTCGGGTTATACGGAAGACAGTGCCGCTCGCCGCGACATACTGCTGAAAGGCGGCGCATTCCTGCAGAAGCCATTCAGCGTCGGCGACCTCTCCAGCGCAGTGCAACAGGCTCTAGCACTTCGCCGAATCGTGCAGTAGTTCTTTCACAGAGACACGGAATTCAAGTCTTCTCGATCGGTCCAAGAAAAGGACCGTTTTGCCCGCTGCCGGGCAGTTGCATCCCACAGCAGCCTTCGGGTAGTCAGCGTTCATGCCTCTCTAACCCGGTAGGCGAATACGCCTGTCCCGCGAAATCTACCGCTGTAGTAAGCTTAGGCAGAGAAGTAATGGCC
>JBKQKT010000429.1:0-2934 GCA_052147365.1 Candidatus Korobacteraceae bacterium
TTCAGGATCTTCTTCAGCGACTGCATCTCGTCCATGAGCTGTTCGTCGATGTGCAGGCGGCCGGCGGTGTCAACGATGAGCACATCGCAGGCATTGTTGATGGCCTCGCGACGAGCTTCCTTCACCAGCCGCTCGACCGTCGCGGTGTTGGATTCCTCGACTTTGCCTTCGTACAGATGCGCCTTGATGGCGTTGGCGACGACCTTAAGCTGCTCGCGCGCGGCTGGGCGATAGACGTCCACCGAAACCAGCATGGGCCGGTGTCCGCCTTGCTTCAGCCAGTTGGCCAGCTTGCCCGAGGTGGTGGTTTTGCCGGAACCTTGCAGGCCCGCCATCAGCACTACCGTTGGCGGCTGCGAGGCGAATTTCAGCTTGGCGGTGTCTTTGCCGAGGACGTCGATCAGCTCGTCGCGAACAATCTTGACTACCTGCTCGGCGGGCGAGAGTGCGGTCATCACTTCCTGGCCCAGGGCCTTCTCGCGGATATGGTCAACCAACTCTTGGACGACCTTGAAATTGACGTCGGCTTCGAGCAGCGCGATGCGGATTTCCTTCAGCGCTTCGCCGATGTTTTCTTCCGTCAGCGTGCCCTGCCCGCGCAGGTTCTTGAACGCACGCTGGAGCTTTTCTGTAAGGTTCTCAAACATTGTTCTGGAGTCCAAAACTTTGGATGGAGCGGGGACCAATTGGCTTCCACCGCGAAGAATCAGGATATCACGCTGTATGAGCTTCGCCCGGCGCTGGCTGATAGACCTCGGCCGCGGCAAGCACGGTGTTCGCGTGAATCGCCACCGTGTCCTCGATGCGCAGCGCATAGCCTCCGGCAAACGTAACCATCACCGGGATGTCGTGCGCGCGCGCGGCGCGAAATACCAATTCGTCACGGCGTTTCAATCCCTCGATAGTGAGGTCGAGGCCACCGAGCTGGTCCTCGCGATAAGGATCGGCGCCGGCCACATAGCAGATGAGCTCGGGCTCAAACTGCCGCAACCCGGAACTGAGAGCGTTGTCGAGCCATGCCAGATACTCCAGATCACCGCAGCCATCGGGCAGGTTGACGTCGATCGAAGACGGCGGCTTGACGAACGGATAGTTGTTGTCCTGATGCATCGAGATAGTGAAGACGTCTGTGGTGGGCGCCTCGGTCATGGTCGCACCCTGTGGAGCCCCGAGGGCAGCAGCCGACCACGAAGGCAGTTTATTGGGCTTGTACGCAGCATTGCCGAAGATGAACGCCGTCCCGTTGCCCTGATGCACATCGCAATCTACTGTCATCGCGTGACCGATGAGACCGCGCTTCTGCATCACGCGGATGGCCACCGCGAAGTCATTGATCATGCAGAAGCCTTCGCCATGTTCAGGAAAAGCATGATGAAAGCCGCCGCCGATATTGATGCAGACTCCGTCTTTCAACGCGCGCTCTGCCGCCAGAATCGAGCCGCCGGTGTGAAGCATAAAGGCATCCACCACCTGCGGCGAATAGGGAATTTCCATTTCCAGCTCTTCGCGTGCACTCAGGGTGCCTTCCATCAGCTTGTTGACATAGTGTGGCGAGTGCACCAGCATGACATCGGCTTCGCTGGCAGGCTGGGGAACGAGGAAGTCGCTTTCGTCGGCAACGGGCTGATGAACGAGCAGCTCGCGAATCAGGCGATATTTGTCGGCGCGGAAAATGTGTTCGCCGATAGGCAGGAAGTATTTCTCGCTATAGACCAGTTTGAAGGGCAACATGGGCCGGTACGCACAACCCCCGATTGTAGAACCGTCGCGGAAGAAATCGCCAGCACCTACGTGATTATTCCGACTTTCGTGTTGCGCTGACCCGATAAAGGCCGCCACCAAGGATGGAGGCACTTTTTATAGCTTTACTCAGCCGCCAAAATCAGGCAGACTCGGCAAACGTTCAAAGGAGGCTGTACCGAATGAAACAAGCCGTGCGACTTACGTTAGGGTTGTTGGCAATCTCTCTGGCGCTGCTGGCGACAGGCGTCGCCCAGGACCAATACACCGAGAGCACAGTGGAGCGTGTCGTTCTGGTCCGTATCCTTCCCGGACACTTTAGTGCGTTCATGGAAGATCTGAAGACAAACATCACTCCCATCTGGGACGCCGAGAAGAGCTCCGGGATCATTCAGGGCTATGACATTTTCCTGAACCAGACGAAAGCCAATGTGGACGACTGGGACATCGGCTTCAGCCTTACCTACAAAAACATGGCCTCTCTCGATGGCCTCGGAATGAAGGTCCTGGAGCTGCGCATGAAACAGTATGGCGACAAGGGCAAGGAGCAGCAGGTGATAAACAAGCGCGTGGAGAACGGGGTTACCGTAGCCAGCTACCTGATACGAAACATCGCATTGAAGAAGTAGCAGCTTCGCAGAGAATCTCCACTTTCCGGCGGCGCCTCGCGAGAACGCCGCCCTTATCATTTAAGATGGCGCTACGTGGCCGCCGCCGCACAGTTCGTTTCGCTTCGTCGCGCTGCCGGCTACAACGTGCTGGCGACTGCAGGACTTGTGCTGGTGACCGTGTTTGTGGCGTGCTCGTTGTTTGCTCCGTGGATCGCGCCGCAGGACCCGGCGCGAATCGATCTGCCTTCACGCCTGATGGGACCCTCAGCCTCGCACTGGTTCGGCACCGATGAACTCGGGCGTGACATCCTCTCGCGCATCATTTACGGCGCTCGCATCTCGATGCTGGTGGGCAGTTGCGTGGTTGCGGCATCGCTCACCCTGGGCATGATCTTCGGTTCCATCGCAGGCTATTACGGCGGCGTCACCGATCGCGTGCTCAACGTGGTGGTGATGAACGCGTTCATGTCGTTCCCCGGAATCCTGCTGGCCATCGCGTTCGTAGCATTTCTTGGGCCCGGCATCTTCAATTTGATCTTTGCCCTCTCGCTCGGCGGATGGGTGGGCTACGCGCGCCTGGTGC
>JBKQKT010000430.1:0-23234 GCA_052147365.1 Candidatus Korobacteraceae bacterium
CTGAAGCCACGAATTAGACTTGCACGCGCTTGGACGCGGCGCTGAAGCGCCGCTCTACCCAAACAATCTCGGAATACAGCAATAGTGAACCGCGCTAACCCTGAGCTGGCATCCGCAAGAGACCGACGCCCAGCGCCAGAACCGAAATAGCCAGAATCACCGCCCCGGCGTAGATGAGCCCAACGGCCCGGCCGGGCTGGCTTGCGGTCGGCGGCAGCATGGAAAAGAAGAAGCCGGCCGAGATGAGGATGGCGGCCAACGGTATGCCAAGGCGGACCATCCACAAAAGGGGATTGGAGAGCACTGCCGCGTCCGCCAGAAGCTGACAGATGAGCGACAGAATTACGATTACGCCGGCATGGGCGTGCCCGGCGCGGAAGAAGTTCTGCCGCAGCGCATTGTCCATGTATCCCGAGCTGCGGTCCATCAGTGAAGTCAGCAGGAAGTACCCGCCATACTGAATAGTCGGCACAGTGATGAGGATAATTCCGGACATCAGACGGGCGTCGCGAGTCATGTGCATTTCACCTCCACCGTCAGGCAGAGATGCGCAGTTTCAGGAAAACGATTCCTCTGCGCGCGCCCTCCCGACAGCGTCCTGAAATAGCCCGGGTTCAGGCCATCAGTTCCGCTCGCGTCACATCCATCGGGTGGTCAATCAGCGGCCCGACCTGCTCGACGAAGCGCACCGTGTGCGGTAATGTTGCGTGAAGATCGAAGGCCGCCTCGTCGGTCCAGCAGGAATGAATGTAGAAAAGCCCAGGATCGCGCGTGGAGCGAAAGGCGTTAAGGCTGAGGCAGCCGGCTTCCTCGCGAGAGGGGATGACAACTTCATGCAATGCCTCGGCAACGGCGTCCTCCTGGCCTTCACGGGCGTGAAAGCGCGCGAAGATGAATAGCTTCATCCCTGCTCCCTTTCCGCGCTATGTCGGTTTTAAGGTGGACGACGGTTCGGCCGCGCGAATCTTGACCACCGTCCCATCCGGCAGAGGGTTCCCGAGGAACTCGACGACTCCGTTGCGCACCACACCGTTAAGTTCGGGCACAACCGAGGCCACACCGCCCACGTCGGTGGCCGTGACGGCAGGCGCCTTTTTGGCGATGCCGCGGTCCATGGCAAGATTGGCCAGCCGGTCGGCGTCGCGGTTCTTCTCGCGCAGCACGTGTTTGATCTCGAAGTAGTCCAGGCGGTCCAGCATCTTCATCGCCCGTCCATGCAGTTCCTTCAGCGTGGGATTGCTGACCTTGTACTCCCCGTTGATCTGCTTCACCAGCAGTTCGGAGTCGCTGATGACCTTGAGCGCTTTAAAGCCGTGCCGCAGCGTGTAGTTGAGCGCCGCCAGCAAGGCTGAATACTCGGCGTAGTTGTTGGTCTGGCGGCCCAGGAATTCGCTCAGTTCGGCGACTGGACGTCCAACCTCGTCTTCGAAGACGACACCATACCCCGCGGGACCAGGATTGCCCCGAGCGCCACCGTCGATGTAGGCGATCAGGTAGCCCTGATCGGAGCTCCTGATGGCGCCGCCGGGCATTTCTTGTGAACGGTACGCGGACTTTCCAGGAAACGGTTGGAAAGGCATGGCTTGAAGTTTACTCCCCCATAGTTTGGATGCGGTCGCGCTGGCGTACGTCGCGGGAGCGTTCCGCCCCCGCCACTTGGTATTTGGTACTTGGCAATTCGCACTCGGTGCCAAATACCAACTACTAAGTACCATTCCTTCACCGTCCCATCTTCAACCGCGTAGCGAGCCGCTCTGGCAGGTTGGCTTTGATGATTCGGCGCTGCGCCGCCTCGACGTCGTATGGAACGCGATAGAAGGTAACCGCCCCGGGCCCGTCTCCTTCGCGCTCGTAGAGGGCGAAGGCCGCGCGCCAGTCGCCGTCCCGAGGCTGGCCAATGGAGCCGGGATTGATGAGATAGCGCTCCCCGAGCGTCAGCGGCAAGGTGTACTCCACAACGTCCTCGCCGGTTGGGAAGATGGGCGCAAAGTTGCGCACTTTCCCATCCTGCAAAACAAATCCGCCTTGCAAATGTGTGTGGCCGAAGAAAATCTTGTTGGCGTGACCGGGCATACGCAGGTTGGTGGCGGCCGTGGACGGATTCAATAGGTACTCGTCTTCGTCGCGCGGTGAGCCATGCACAAATTCCATTCCACCCAGCCCCTCGTGGCGCATCGGTCCCTGGGGCAAAGCCTGCAGCCACTCAAGGTTTTCGGGGGTGAGCACGGTCTGCGTCCAGCGCGCCGACATGGCCGCCACCAGATTGAACTCCGCCAGGTCGGTCAGTCCGGAGCAGGCGCGGTCGTGATTGCCGCGCACGATTGTCCCGCCCATGGCGCGCACCTTCTCGCAAACCTCGTTGGGCGACGCGTTGTAGCCGACGACATCTCCCAGGTTGACCAGCAAATCGTAGGCTGGGACGACAGCGAGACACGCCTCCATTGCTTCCAGGTTGGCGTGAATGTCGCTGAACAGGAGCAGCCGCATGGCTCAGCGGACCTCCGCTGCCAGAACGGGGCAACGTGCCAAATGGCCAGGCGCCACTTCCACCAGCGGCGGAAGGGCCGCGGAGCAGCTTGCAATGCGCCACGAGCAGCGCGGCTCAAAGGCGCAACCCGACGGCAATGCGGTAATCGCAGGCACAACTCCCTCGATGGTCTGGAGTGGTTGGCTGCGCTCGCTGCGCAGCGTCGGCACAGAGTGTAACAGCCCGCGGGTGTAAGGATGAGCCGGATTCGTAAAAACTTCCTGCGCCGTTCCCATTTCGACCACGCTGCCCGCATACATCACTCCGATGCGATGCGCTACCTGCGACACCACTGCGAGATCGTGCGAGATGAACAGCATGGCCAGGGAGAATTTCTCGCGCAGCTCGCCGAGCAGATCAAGCACTTGCGCCTGGATGGTGACGTCGAGCGCAGTCGTCGGCTCGTCAGCGATCAGCAGCGAGGGACGGTTTACCACCGCCATGGCAATCATCACGCGCTGGCGTTGTCCACCGGAGAGCTGGTGCGGATAATCGCGCGCGCGCCGCTCCGGCTCGTCAATGGCAACGGTCCGCATGGCCTCGACCGCCAGCCGCCAGGCATCAGCCTTGGTGATTTTGCCGCGCGAAAAAGCTGAAGTGCTGTCATCGCGAGCGAGCGCAGCGAGTCGAGGGACCTGCGGTTCCTTCGCTTGGCCAGGATCCTCGGCTAGGGTAGAGCGGGCCTTCAGGCCCGCGTCAAGCTGGCGTAACTTCCCCGGGGCTTCAGCCCCGGAGCGCGTCGCATGCGCCAGCACCGCCTCGGCGATCTGGTCCCCAACCCGCATTACCGGATTCAGCGCAGTCATCGGCTCCTGGAAGATCATGCTGATCCCGGCGCCGCGAATGTTGCGCATCTGCGGCTCGGGCATGGCCAGCAGGTCTGCGCCGCGAAACCGAGTTTCACCTTGCATCCGCGCCTGCGGCGGAAGCAGCCGCAGGATCGCCAGCGCGCTCACCGATTTCCCCGATCCCGACTCCCCTACCAGTCCCAGCACCTCGCCCGGCGCGATCTGAAAACTCACATCGCGGACCGCCGTGACGTTTCCCTGGGCCGTGGCAAACTGGACCGTGAGGTTACTGACCTCGAGCAGCGCAGACACAAGGCTATGCTAGCAGGACAAGCTTGTCCGGCAGCGCTTTCTGCGGCGAAGTGTTCAACTCTCTTATGTTTGTCATCACGAGCGGACTTTAGTCCGCGAGGGACCTGCTTTTGCCAGTAGAGAACGATGTCGTACGTGGGAGAAAAAGCAGATGCCTCGCGCGGGTGCCCCACACATTCGTGGGTTTCGAATGTGTGGGAGACCGTGGATCAATTGGAGGCGATCTCGCTGAGACTGGTCGTACGACAATTCACTCCCACTCATTCCAACGTCAGGAATGAGTGGGGCACCCGCCCCGGCCAAAGAAAATAATGATGCGCTGGAATCCCGGAAAGGGTATATATTGTCGGGCTGTTGGGAGCCAAAACGGAAATTCCGGTTGACAGACCTTCCCCGAAGGACGGCAGGTGAGAAATGAAAAGAGTGCCGCTTGCAGTCATGGTAACCGTAGTGATGTTGGCAGGGTGCGGAAATCCAATCAAACAATGCGGCACTTTCACCTTCAATGGCCAGCCGTCCGAGGGCGGGGTCTACCTGACCAACAGCTTCGCCTTCAACCCGTCTGCGTGCTCGGTGACGCTGACTTCACCACCCTCCAGTTGCACATCCAATAGCATTGCGTACATCCAGATCCTCCGCATCATCGACGAGGATACGGGAGAGTTCGTGGCCCCGAATTCCTGGCAGACGGCACGCATCGTGCAAAGTCCATCCAACCCCCCGACGCTCAACGGCTGGGCGGTGGATCGTGCCTCTGGCATGACTTACGGTTACTTCGGCATGGAAAACGACGGCACCAGTTTTGGGAGCGATGACGTTCCGGGGAACAACACGAAGCCGACGGTCCTGACTGACTGGCCAGGCCAAGGGGGGACGTCTACAGATGAATACTGGTGGGACGCCGTAGACGTCCCGGTTTGCATGGACCCCAAATCCGCCTGTCTCAACTATTTCCTCGGCTACTACTACTGGCTGTTTACCACCCAGCCGGGCCCCCCCCAGGTCGCCTCCAATCCGTTTAGTGAGGTCGGCGTCGATTGGATGCAGCAAGCCGCGATCCAGGCGGTACAACAATGGAACCTCCAGGCTGCTACCGGCATAGGAACTCATGGACTTCCTGTTTTCGGCATTTTCTAAGGGGAAGGAAAGTAACATGACCCAGAGAATTTCGTCCGCATCTTCGGTAGTTGCCGCCCTCGGACTCGTTCTCCTCAGTGGATGCAGTCGGCCGAGCACCAACTCCGTCCCCTCCTCGGCAACGGACAGAGCCAACCATTTAGCGGCTTTGCAGGACAAGCGCCAGAAATACGAAGCTTCGTTGAAGGCCATGAATAATGAGCAACTGGCCCCGACGCTTGCTTCAGACGCCGCAAAAGGGCGAGAACCGTTCAACTCCACTGCGTATCGTGAAATGGTTTCGCGTGGAGCAGCAACTGGCCCCGCGCTCAAGTCCCAACTGGTCCGCAACGACCGCAGCTCCCTGCTGGCCTTGCTCGCCCTCCGCCAGGTCGACCATGAGGGGTACCAATCCCTTGACCCGGCATTCCGGGTAGGTGTGCTCGTCGATGCATTGAAGAATTCCAAATATTTCAACACCTTTGGAACTCCAATGGTGTTCTGGGAAGATGCAGCCAAGGCAATCATCGACGAGGGACAGGCGGCCTCAGGGCCCCTCACCGCCTTGCTCGGTGATAAGCGGCCCGCACCGGTCTGGGGATCAGAGGGCACCGCAATCAACCGGCAGTATCACTATCGGGTCTGCGACTACGCCTGGGCCCTGCTCAGCGAAATCCGGCATGAAAAGGTCACACTGCCCACCGATGCCGCCGAACGAGATCGGCAGATCGGTCTCTGAGCTGTATAGCCCGGTGCCCCGGGTGCCCCAAGCATTCGCGCGGGTGCCCCACACATTCGTGGGTTTCGAATGTGTGGGCGAAGACATGTGCGCTGCGTCACTGACAGCCTTCCCCGGCCTCCCGTAGCTTATGCGCAGTCGGGTTGTGTGAAGTACCGCTCGCACTGGCACGAAGAACGTGTCGTAAGCCGAGCGGAGCCGGCCTCTCCTTGCGCTTTGAGTATGGGGCGGCAAACCCGCAAGTAAATAGCCGACGCAGGCCATCGTAACTGAAACGAGTCCTGTGATCAGGCCACGGTGCAACCCACCGCGACCTGGCACAGGGCTTTTTGCGTTATGGCAGAGATCGGAGCTAAAGCGTGTTTCAGGAATGGAAGTTGGTCAGATTTGTAACAGGCCACGGCTTCAGCCGTGCCGCCACGAGGTCAGTTGGGCAGGGCTTTAGCCCCTGTGAGCATTTCCTTGCAGGGGCTGAAGCCCGCAGGCTTAACAGGCCCCTTCGGCACGACCAAAAGTCGTGCCCTGATACAAGGCAAATCCATTTGGCTTCTCAAAATCCCTGTGGTAGGTGACCCGAAACTTGAAACTCGAAACTGCCGTTGGACCCTCGAGAAAATGAGGAAGGATGTCTGAACCTAAACTTGAAGTGACCGTAGAAACCGGCGCTCCCGTGGTCACGGAAGAGCTATACAAACTTCATATAATGAATCATATTCCGCTGTGATATTAAATAAATCAATTTTACTATTGACAAACTTAATGTAATGTAGCAGTATCTGTCTGGAACTTCAATCCATGGCAATCTCCAGAACAACCTGTCCCGAATGCAATCAACCCTTCAAGATCACGCGCTTGGCTTGTCCAACCTGCAATCTGGCAATGGAAGGCCAGATTGAGCTGTCGCCTCTGGATCAGCTCTTGCCGGAAGACCAGGCTTTCGTGATGGCGTTTGTTCGCCACCACGGCTCGATCAAGAAGATGGAAGAGCTTTTCCGGGTCAGCTATCCCACGGTGAAAAACCGCTTGAATGCGATTGGGGCGCAGCTCGACAAGAGCCTGCAAGCTCCGTCGCCGCGCGAGCACGTGCTCGACCAGCTTTCGCGCGGAGAGATCACGGTGGAGGAAGCGCTGGAGAAATTGGGCTGAAGTCCAGGAGGAACTGCGATGTCAGTGGAAACCAAGAAAGTGCTCGATATGCTCGCCGAGGGCAAGATCACGTCCGACGATGCCGAGCGGCTGCTCGACAAACTCGCCGCGGCGAAAGAACCGGTCGAAACCAGCGCACCCGAAAATCAGGAACCCACGGACGGAAGGCAGCCGCGGAAATACTTGCGAATTCTTGTTAATGGCGACGGCAAGGACGTCAATGTGCGCGTGCCGCTTAGCTTTGTGCGCACCGGCGTTGGGCTGATGGCTGTGCTGCCGCCGCGCGTCGCACAGAAACTGAACGACAAGGGCTTCGATCTGTCTGTGCTCAAGGACCTCAAGGGTGACGAGTTGAATGAAGCGCTGAACACTTTGAACATTAACATCGACAGCAGCGACGGCAAGCACGTGCGGGTCTTCTGCGAGTAAACCGGCAGCGGCTACTCGTCGCTGGGAGACTTGGCAAAGCCCATTTCGCCGAGGTGAGATTCGGGCAGGTCCACGTTGGCCTTGGTCGCATGGCCGCTGGAACGCAGCTCTTGCAGCAGCGCATCCTCTTCGTTGACCGGCAAGCATGCGCTGTGGAGCAGGAACTCCTCCAGTCCGGGAGCATCGAAGACCTGCACCCAGGAGGTTGCGCTGAGGTTGTAGTTCACCTGGTATTGCAGAGGGTCAGATTTGAGGCGGAAGATGTGCAGCGTCCCTGGCATAGTTCTTTCCGAGGCGGAGTCAGGCTTCCATCATGGAGGCTTCCGGAAAGCGCAGCTTGCACTTCGAGAGTACGCGGTCGAGCAGGCCCTCGATCTCGGTTTCCGGCAAGTTCTTGGCCATAGCCAGTTCGCTGAGGAGCAGGTAGCGTGTCCGTTCCAGCATCTTCTTCTCCCGGAAGCTGAGCGGCTTGCTTTGGGCGAGGAGAAGCAGTCCTTTCAGGACAATGGCGACATCGAGCAGAGAACCGGTCCGCATCTTGTCCGAGTTTTCCTTGAACCGGTATTTCCAGTCGGCGTTGTTCTCGCACTTGCCGTCGGCGAGAAAGTCCAGGATCTTTTGCACCTCGCCGTTGCGGATCACTTTGCGGAGTCCGACGCTGTCCACGTTGTGGAACGGCACCATCACCTTAAGGCTGCTGGCCTTGATCTTGAGGAGGTAGAAGCGCTCGGTTTGGGAGCCGATCGTCCGACTGCTGATCTGCTCGATTACGCCCACCCCGTGATTGGGGTAAACGACTTTGTCGCCGATGCTAAAGCCGTGGGTATTCATGAGGGCCGGACTAAAATTTCCCCTGGGCGCCATCCGGATCTTATGGGGAGAACCACCTACATATGATAGGTGGATTCTACGCCCATCTGCCGGAATAGGTCAATGGACGTGGTTTTCGGCGAATCAGCACCTGTTTGAGCCTACTGCTAACAGCCGGATAATAACGGCCTCAGTATTAGCTTCGGCGCCTGCAGGCAGAACGTCGAGTATAATCTCTGCATGCCTTCGGGTGGCCTCGAGTCGCCCGAAGGCATCATGTCAGAAGTATGCCCGAACACATCCGCAAAAAGCTGCAAGAAGAGATCGCGGTCCTCGAACGCGAGCTCAATCACGAGCTGCCGAAAGAGCTGAAGAAGGCGGTCGCCATGGGCGATCTCAGCGAGAACGCAGAGTACCACATGGCCAAGCAGCGGCAGGAGTTCGTGCGGGCCCGCCTGGGACAACTTAAGAAGCGCATGGCTGAGCTGTCCATGGTCAACATGGCCAATATTCCGCGCGACCGCGCTGCGATCGGGTCCACCGTGGTGGTGTACGATTCCACCAAGGAAGAGGAGATCGAGTACAAGCTGGTGACCAGCGAGGAATCGGACGTGACGAAAGGATTGATCTCCACCAGTTCTCCCATCGGCCGCGCGCTGATGGGTAAGAAGGTGGGAGACGTCAGTGAGGTGGTTACTCCCGCGGGCAAGCGCGAACTCGAGGTGCTGAAGCTGACCACCATTCACGACGAGGCATAGCGGTTTTTATGACTTGGACGAGCGCCGTCGGACGTTCCGGCAAGTGGCTGCTGTACAAGATTGTCCACGGCCTGGCGCTCACCCGTATCTCGCCTAACGCGCTCACCTTCATCGGCCTGTGCATCAACCTCGTAGCGGGCATCCTTTTCGGCTACGCTCACGCGGAAAATCAGCGCCGCATGTTTCTCTACGCGGGACTGGTTATCATCGGCGCCGGCATCTTCGACATGGTGGACGGACGAGTAGCCCGCGCTACCAACCAAGTCACGCAGTTCGGCGGATTCTTCGATTCCATCATCGACCGCTACAGCGACGTGGTGCTGTTCTTCGGGCTGCTGGTGTATTACGCCCGCGCCAACCGCTTTTTCTACGTAGTGCTAACCGCCTTCGTCATGACGAGTTCGGTCATGGTGAGCTATGCGCGGGCCCGCGCCGAATCGCTCATTCCCAGCTGCAAGGTCGGCTTCATGGAGCGACCGGAGCGGATTGTGCTGGTGATTATCGGTGCGTTGTTCAACAAGATGGGACCAGTGCTGTGGGTCATCGCGGTGCTGAGTACGATCACCGTCATCCATCGGGTCAGCTATACCTATCAGGTGCTGCGAACGATCGAGCCTCCGCCGGTTCCAGTGGCGCCCGACCCGCTGAAGTTTGAGGAGATTGTGGGATAGGCGTCCGCTTATTTCAAATGCACTGTCGCCTCAGCTTCCTTTGCCTTAGGCGATCGAGTCACGCGCGGCTTTGCCGTTACGGGCCCATATTTCGGCTTGATGTCATGGCACGACTGATCGCAATACACGCCCTGATGCGTCTTATCAGTCTCGGGATCAGGCATTGGCGAAGCAACGGCGGCGTCTCGATCCGCTTCCAGTTCGCGCTCAACATCCTCGATGAGTCTGTGATTGTCCTCGGCCGTGAGCCAATGCTTCACATTGACCAGGTAATTCTCGAAGCGCGCGATGGGATCGCGGGCGCGCCAGTATTCCAGCAGCACCGAGGGGACGTACTGCGCGGCGTCGTGAATAGCGTGGCCTTTCATGCGCATCATCTTGGCTTCGATGAGCGTCGGCCCCTCGCCGCGGCGCGCGCGTTCGCAAGCCTCGCGCGTGGCGTCGAACACTTGACAGGCGTCCGTGCCGTCCACAATCACGCCCGGGATGCCATACGCGATAGCGCGCTCGGCGAGGTCTTTCACGCAGAACTGCATGTCAGCGGGCGTCGAATAACCCCACAGATTGTTCTCCACGATGAGCACCAGCCCCAGCTTTTGAACCGCAGCAAAGTTCAGGCTCTCGTAGGTCACGCCGGTGGACTGCCCGCCGTCGCCAATGTAGGTCAGGCCCGCGATGTTCCGGCCCTGAAGCCGCGCGCCCAGGCAGACGCCTGCCATCACGCCGATCAACTCGCCGAGCATCGAAATGGGTGCGCAAACATTGCGCCGCTGCCAATCACCGAAGTGCGAGGAGGCATCACGTCCCCAGGTCGGCGAGTCGGCCTTGGCCATGTACTGCCGCATGATGTCGCGCGCGCTGAAACCGCGCACCAGCATGGCGCCCTGGTTGCGGATCATCGGCCCCAGCCAGTCGTCCGGTCCAAGCGCATAGGCCGACGCGCACGAGCAGGCTTCCTGCCCCAGTCCAAAGTACACACCGCCAACCACCTTGCCCTGCTTGTAGAGGTTCTCCAGCACCACTTCCATGCGGCGGTTGAGCAGCATCCAGCGATAGATGGCAATGCATTGCTCGCGCGAGAGGTAGTTCGACTCACGAATCGGTGGCGGCGGAGCGCTTAGGTCACCTTCGATTAGGTACTCGAGGCGATCCCCTTCGCCTGACATGAGGATTCGAAACTGGGGACGTTGGAGACGGTAGTCGGGAATGTTGTAGGAGCGCAGGGAAGACGAAGGCGAGCCGATGCTCCCAGCTTTCGACGTGGATTTCGAAGGAGTCTTCTGCTCGATCGGGTTCGGGCGAAGGTTGTTGTCTGAGTTCTTCGGCGAGCTACCGTGCTTAGGCCGCTTCTTGTGAGCCATAGAGTCCAGAAGAACGATAAACGGATGAGGCAGCCGAGGCAAGTTAAGGCGTCTTGCGGGCGTGAGCGGAACCGGAGTCCGCAGCCGAAATCCCGAGCGCAGCGAGGGATCTGAGTTCCCGCTTTCCGGTTTTCGCTCCTCGCCAAATCAGCGCGGCTCGCCCGCTTTAGAGACGAGCTACAAGCGAAATGCGAACAGGGAACACCGCATAGCGTCTTTACTGCTTCGGCAGAATGTAGTCCGTCAGCAGCCGCTCCGTCTGCTCGTGCATGCCTTTGGCGTTGTAATTCGTACTGGTGATCACGACGACCATATCGAGTTGGGGGAAAACAGCGACTTTATTGCCCCCGTTACCCGACATGAAGTAAGCCGACCACGACTGCTCGCCTGCTTTGAAGTTTTTCAACCACCAGAGATAGCCGTAGTTCGTCTGCTCATCGATCTGCGCGTGCGGCGCGGTCGAACGCTTCACCCAGCTTTCCGAGACGATGCGCTTGCCGTTCCAGCTTCCACCGTTCAGATAGAGTTGGCCTAGCTTAAGCAGATCGCGGCTCTCCAGTCGTAACCCGCCACCAGCCATCGCCAATCCGAGAGGCGAATAGCTCCATTGCACGTTCTGTATTCCAAGCGGCCCGAACAGGTTCCGGGCGGCGAAGCCCGCCAGCTTCTCATGCGTGGCCTTCTCCAGTACACCGCCCAGTGTGACGACACCTGCCGTGCAATAGCTGAAGCTGCGCCCGTACGGCGAATCCTGCGGCTTGGTCGCCCAAGGTGGAAAGCCCTTGATTGGCAGATCGAGGAAGAACCTGACCCAGTCTTCGATCAGATACATGCGCTCCTCGTTACCGCGAGAGAAGTTGTTCCAGTCATCGCATTCCATCAACGAACTCATTGTGAGCAGGTCGTCGAGGGTGATGGCCGCCTTGCGAGGGTCGGGATTGGCGAGCGGCTGCTTCTCCGGGAAATAACCGACGACCTTTGCGTCGAGTCCCGGCAACAGATGTTGGTCCAGCGCGATTCCCGTAAGCATGCCAGTAATGGTTTTGGTCGCCGAGCGGGTATCTCGCAGGGTGTCGGCGGAGCCGTCGAAATACGCTTCATAAGCCAGCTTCCCGTGCCGCGCCACGAGAATGCTGGTGGTTTTCTTGAACTCGCCACTCGCGATGGCCTGCTCCATGCGCGACAGCGCCGCGCGATCCAGACCAGCCGAAGTCGAGTCTGTGATCAACCAGCCGTCGGACCGGGTTTCCGGAGCGAAATTGTAGTGAGGTTTTGGCTGCTGCGCGGTCGCGGATAAGCACGACAGGGCGAACGCTAGAAAGATAGTCGCTGGATTCCGAAGCATGCTGGCAAGTCCCGGGCGTAATCCATCGCCCGGCGTCTGATACGCTCGTGCCGCCCCTAATGTTCCAGGTGGAACAAAGACGAGATTCACGCCAGCTCGCTGCCGTCGCCGTGTAGTTCGCGCAGTTCTTTTGGAGGCCGCGCGGGCGTGTCCTGATTGGCGGGCGCTGCTGATCCCGGCAAGATTGCGGCTTCTCCGATCAGGTCGTCCAGCGACTCCAGCCACAACATCTGCGACTGAAAGACCCGTCCAAAGTTGCGTGATGATGCGGTTGCAACATCTTCCATCCTCAGCGTTCTCTGCAATTCCTGCTGCATTGAGGTGACCGGCTTGCCGGTGATACCGCACGGCACAATCAGCGAGAAGAAACCCAGGTCAGTATTGACGTTGAGCGCGAAGCCATGCGTGGTGACGCCGCGCGAGATGTGCACTCCGATGGCGGCAATTTTGGCCTCCGGCTTGTTCGGCAACGCGTATGTCCAGACGCCGGTCAGCCCCTTGATGCGCTGCGCGCCGGTGCCGAAATCGCCGCAGGTGCGGATGAGTACCTCTTCCAGCCGCCGCACAAACTCTACTGCGCCAATCCTGGGCTCGAAGCTGCGCAGATCGAATATCGGGTACGCGACCAGTTGCCCGGGACCGTGGAGAGTCACATCACCGCCGCGGTCAATTTCGAACAGCTCAACACCGCGTTGGGCTAGGAACTCAGGTGGCGCAATCACATTGCTCAGCTGCGCATTTCGACCGAGGGTAATGACCGGCGGGTGCTCCAGCAGCAGAAGTGTGTTTTCGACTCGCCCCGCCTTGCGAAGCTCCATCAGCGTGCGCTGCAGTTGTAGCGCCGTTCCGTATGGCACCAGGCCGAGATGGAGGACGTGGATGACCATGAAGCAGCTGTCAGCTCTTAACTGTCAGCTATCAGCTTACGGCATTTCGGGCGAAGCTGTTCGCTCTTCACCATTCGGTTTCGCGAAGGCTTACTTGGATGTCCCAACGGAGTTGCTGGAATCGTTCCGGGTGTCAATCTAGCCACTCCAGCAGCCACTTGAGTTGCCGCTTTTCAGTGCTATGCTGAACGTAGCTCCCACGTCCAACTCTAATGAAGCGCGCAGTAGAAGATCCTCCCGTCAGCGACGAACAAGCGTCGGAATCGCGCCACGTCGGGCGTAGGCTCGTCGGCAATGCCCTCTTTGTTTTGCTGATTGTAGTGGCGGCGGCCGCAGGCGCGGCCTCGGGATTGCTGCTGGTTTATTCAACCGACCTTCCACAGGTTACCGACTTGGAGCACTACCGCCCCAGCACTATTACCCAGCTCTTCGATGATCAGGACCGCGTCATCGGCCAATTCGCGCTGCAGCGGCGCGTCATCGACACCTACAACGACTTTCCCAAAGTGTTGCGCGACGCGCTGATCTCCACCGAAGACAAGGAGTTCGAAAGCCATTGGGGCGTGGACGTCTGGCGAGTTTTTGGCGCGGCCTGGCGCGACATTGTGCAGGAAAGTCGTGCGCAGGGCGCCTCGACCCTGACCATGCAACTGGCGCGCAACCTGTTTCTCTCGCCTGATCGCAGCTTCAAGCGCAAGATCCAGGAAGTGATGCTGGCCATCCAGATCGAACGCCGCTTCACCAAGCAGCAGATTTTCACGCTGTACGCCAACCAAATCTATCTCGGCCACGGCGTTTACGGCTTCGAAGCCGGCGCCAATTACTACTTCAGCAAGAAAGCGAAAGACCTAACGCTGGAGGAAGCTGCTGTCCTGGCGGGCCTGCCTAAAGCGCCAAATGCCTACTCGCCGCTCAACAATCCTGAGCGGTCGCAGCGGCGCCGCAATGTCGTCATCAACAACCTGCTGGAGGACGGCAAGATCACAGCGGCCGAAGCGCAACGCGCCAAGAGCGCGCCACTTGTGCTCAATGTGCAGGCTGAGCCCAACGACGTTGCACCCTATTTTGTGGAAGAGATACGCCGTTACCTGGAGAAGAAGTACGGAACGCAGGAGGTACACGAGGCCGGTTTGCGGGTTTATACCTCGCTCAATCTGGAGATGCAGGGCGCGGCGCAGCACGCCGTGCGCGACGGCCTTGCTGTATATGAGCGGCGTCACGGTTGGAAGGGCAACCTCCTGAATATCATCGCGAACGGCGACGCGTTCGACACCTATCACCACGTGGACTGGGACAATATTCTTGCGCCCGACGACTACGTTCACGCGCTGGTAACGGAGGTCGAGCCACAAGCTGCAACCGTAAAGTTCGGCCATTACCAGGCCCGTCTCGGACCCGCCGAGATGAAGTGGACACGCTACGCTTCGGCGCAGCAGTTCCTCACCCGTGGCGATCTGGTGTACGTCAAAATTGCTGAGTTGAACGGTAGCGACAGCCACGTCTCTCTGGAGCAGGAGTCAGGAGTGCAGGGCGCTTTGCTTGCGCTGGACAATTCCACCGGCGACGTCAAGGCGATGGTCGGCGGCCGTAGCTTCGAGGAATCGAAGTTCAATCGGGCTGTCCAGGCGGAGCGGCAGGTGGGCTCGTCGTTCAAGCCCTACATCTACACCGCCGCCATTGACCAGGGACTGACGCCGGACGACACCGTGCTCGACGCACCCATCAGTTTCAGCACACCGTCAGGCCTGTACACGCCGCACAACTACGATGGCAAGTTTGAAGGCGTAATTACCTTCCGCCATGCTCTTGCCGAATCGCGCAACATTCCCGCTCTTAAAGTCACGGAGCGCGTCGGCGGTATCAAGACCGTCATCGAGTACGCCCGCAAGTTCGGCATCACCTCACCGATGCCAGCGTATCTGCCGGTCGCGCTGGGCGCAGCTGACATTACGCTGACAGAACAGACTTCGGCGTTCACCACGTTTCCCAATGATGGCGTGCGCGTGATACCCCGCTACATTCGCAAGGTCACCGACTACGATGGCCGCGTACTGGAGGAGAACTATCCCGAGGTACGGGAGGTAGTCAGCGCACGCACGGCGCGCATCATGGTCAGCATGTTGCAGGAGGTGATCAAGCATGGCACCGGACATGCCGCCAGCAAGCTCAATCATCCACTGGGCGGAAAGACCGGGACCACCAACGACTTCACCGATGCCTGGTTCGTCGGCTTCTCGCCATCAATGACCTGCGGCGTCTGGGTGGGCTACGACGAAAAAAAGACGTTGGGCAACAAGGAAACCGGCGCCATGGCAGCACTGCCCATCTGGATCGACTTCATGCGGGTTGCGCTCGAGGGGCGCGAGTCCGAGGACTTCGCTGCGCCACCTCCAGTCACCCGCGCGGCTGTCGCACAAAAAGAGGACGCGCAAGAGCATGCCGCAGCCGACAGCGAGGCGCACTGATGCGGCGCTTCTTTCAATACGTAGTGCGGATTTTGGTGCTACTGGTGATATTCATGTTCTCAGCGCTGACGGCGATGCGCTTTGCCATCCATGGCCGCCAGACTAAGATTCCCAAGCTCGTCGGAATGACAACGTCGCAAGCCGAACGCACGCTTGCCGATCACGGATTGGTGCTTGACCCCGGGGATCGCTTCTTCAGTTCCGACGTGCCTCCAGACCGCATCATGTCACAGGTTCCTGCTCCCGGCGAGCAGGTGCGGCGAGGCTGGCGCGTGCGCGTGGCAGAAAGCATGGGCCCACAGCGCGTGGTTATCCCTGATCTTCTCGGCGGCAGCGAGCGGGCGGTCGAGATCAACATCAGGCGTCGCGGACTGGAACTGGGCAGCGTTGCTACCGCAAGTATTCCCGGCGCGCCGACTGATCAGATCGTGGCGCAGAGTCCACCGGCTAACGCGTCGAATATCTCCGCGCCCAGAATCAGCGTACTGTTGGCCGCACCCGAAGAACGCAGCTCCTTCGTTATGCCCGACCTCGTAGGCAGAAGTGAGGACGATGCAGTCAACGAGATCGTCAGTGCAGGGCTGCGGGTGGGCCGCATTACCAGCCAACCTCCTCCAGACGAAACCAACGCCACAGAGACCGTTCCTTCCGGCACGCGGATGGTGGTGAAGACGTTACCCGCAGCCGGCCAGAGAATTTATGACGGCCAAAGCATTGGGCTGGAAGTGACGAGGTAGCCGCTTTTCGCTCATCGCTCTTCGCCTTTGGCTCTTCGCGTTTCGCTACCCCAAAATCCCGAGATTCTTAAAACACGGATCGTTTCTGACACGCGCAAAGACGGAAAGCGAAGAGCGAAAGGCGAGATGTGTTGTGGAAAACTCGGTGCGAAGTTAACTTCGACGACAATTGTCACGAACGCGACAGCGAGATATTCTGCGGAACGTAGCTTTTTTTCTCCGGTCATGGCCAATCTCTTCGAACCACCGCGTTACATCGCAGTCGAGGGCCCAATCCGCGTCGGCAAGAGCACCTTGTGCCAGGTAATTGCCGAGACCCTGCACGCCCAGCGCATCAGTGAGCCCGAATGCAACCCATTTCTGCGGCCGTTCTACGATGGCGAACCCGGCGCAGCATTCCAGACGCAGTTTGCGTTCCTCATCGCGCGCTATGAGCAACTTGCCGGCCTGGATGTGAAGCGCAATCCGAACAAGACGTATGTAGCCGACTACATCTTCGAAAAGGACAAGTTGTTCGCGTGTCTGAACCTTGGGGACCATGAGCTCGAGATTTACAACCGTTATTACGATCTCTTTCGCCAGAATGTGCCCGCACCTGACCTGGTGGTTTACCTGCAAGCCACGCCCGACGTGTTGAAGAAGCGGCTCAAGAAAAAGAACGCGCCGGGCGAGAAAGCCATCAGTGATGCCTATCTGGAAGAGGTGGTGAAGGCGTATGAACACTTCTTCTTCCACTACACCTCTTCCGACCTGTTGATCGTGAACACCTCGGAAATTGATTTCGTCGAGCGCAGCGAGGACCTGCAGGCGCTGCTGCAGCGCGTCAGCGAGCCAATTCGCGGCACACAGTATTTCCTGCCGCTAGGTCCGGACGAGCACGCGGTACGGGTGTAACTCCTTCACCAACTTATCGTGTCAGGCCTCGATGCCCCGGTCTCTTACCTGCTCGGAGGTGAGACCGTATAAAGGCGGGGTGGGAACACTCAGCATCGCGAGGTAGGTATAGATCTGGCCGCGGTGGTGGATTTCATGTTCCACCATCGCGCGTAGCCACTTCCAGACCGTGATCGGCGTTCCCTCGGGGGTGGCGCACTTGCGATTGAGGTCTTCGGAGGTGAGGCGCGAAATGATCTCGACAGACTCGCGATGCGTCCTTTCCTGGAACAGGAGGATCTCTGCCAGCCCGTCTGCTAACTCCCTGTTGCATCCGGCGTAGCGGCTGGGCTTGCCCTGAATCGTCTCGGCGTACATGTATCGTTCGATTGCCGCGATGTGGCGCACCAGGTCGCCGAGGGTGAACTTGCCTTCGCGGAAAGACCATTCCAGCTTGTCGGCGGGAATGCAGTGGGCCACGCGCACGGTGCGCTGATGCACTTTGTCAAGATATTCGAGGAAGATGCCGAGATCCTGGATCTGCATGGTGCTCGGGCTGTGCTCGGGCTGTGCTCGGGCTGTGCCCGCGACCGCTCGCGGTTCAGTGCGCTGGCGGCACGTACTCCTTGGGTTTCTCAGCGCCTTCGCCGAAGAAATACGCTTCCATCTGCTGCACGATGAACTCCTGGTGGTCCTTCTTCCAGGGCTGCAGGCGATATTCGTTGAGCAGCATCTTCATGTGCTCTTGCCACTGTTCCCACGCCAACTTGGACACATTGTCGTAGATGCGCTGTCCAAGTTCACCATCGAAAGGCGGCTCGTCGAGCCCTTCCATTTCGCGGCCCATTTTGATGCACTTCACCATGTGTGCCATGCAATCTCCTTGGTAATCATGCTCACTCGATTCTAATCACTCTCCCAACCACGCGCCATAAGGCCGCAGCGGCTCGATGTTGTCACAAATGATCTTGCAAGCGCCGGTGAGAGGGACGGCGAGAATCAACCCCATTGCACCCCAGAGCCATCCCCAGAACAGAAGCGCCAGAGTGACAGCCAGCGGATTCAACTGCAGGCGCTTGCCCAGGATTTTGGGGTAAAGAACGTTCATAGCCACCAGGTGCAATCCGAGAACGCTGCCCACGATGGTCAGGAGAACGCCTGTGGTGAGATGCCCCAGGTCGGCAACGAGCGGAGGCAGGATGGCAAGAATCACTCCCAGGTAGGGGATCAGGCTGAGGAATCCGCTGATGATGCCCAGGAAATAAAAGTACGGGAGGCCGATAAGGCCGAAGACTGCGACACTCCATGCACTGAGAAACACTCCGATGATGAAATTGCCGATAATGAACGAGCGAATCATGCCGGCGATGAGCCCGAGCATCACGTAAGCGCTATTGCGGTTCTCCATTCGGAATAGCATGACGGTCGCCGAGCGCACGTGGTCCTCCCAGCTCAGCATAAAGAACACGAGAAATGGGACAAAGGTGACCGCGAGTATGATCTCCGAGACCGTGCTGGCGTTCTTGCTGACAAAGTCCGTCCAGCTACTCGACTGCTTCACGGTGACCGTCTTTTTGTCTTCCTCCGATGATGGCAGGACGGTCTCCGTCGTCTTCTCGAACTGCTCCGCCTCCTCGCGAACAGGAGCCATCATTTGCTGGATGCGGGCTTTGTAGTTGGGCAAATCGGACATGAAAGCCAGGGCTCGGCTGTAGGAGATGTAGCCGGCGCCGCTGATTATCGCAACCAGAATCAGAACGGCGAGCAGCGCGCCCAGACCGCGCGGAATATCAAAGCGGGTGAGGAGATCTACGACCGGCGCGAGTACGAACGACATCAGAATGGAAATGAGGACGACAACCAGAATGAGCTTGGCAAAGTAGATCAGGCTCAATACAGCTCCTGCTGCCAGAATCAGCAGTGCTGACGCCTGAACGCGGAGAAAAAGGCCGTGGTCCGCTTCCGCGGCCGTAGCGGGACTGATGGACAGCGGCGGAACGGGCGCCACGCCGACCTTTGCGGCAGCGTTCGGCTCGGCCTCACGATCTTCGCGCGTCTCAGCAGGATTTGTATTGTCCAGCAACTGATCTGGCATTCGCTTATGTTACTCGCACGTGGGTAAGATTCCGAACATGATACTTTTGCTGTGTCGGAAATGGTAAATAGTGCTCAATCAGATGCAAGGCCCGAGCAGGCGGCACGCATTCTGGCGCTGGATTTCGGCTCGAAGAACATCGGCCTGGCTGTCAGCGACGAATTGGGACTAACCGCACAAGGGCTGCCGACTCTAAGACGCAGCAACAAGCGCAACGATTTCGATCATCTGCGGCGAGCGATCCGGCAATTCGGAGTAGGCGAGATTGTCTTAGGACTACCGTTGCGCATGAGCGGACTGGAAGGCGTTCAGGCGGAAAAGGTGCACGCATTTGCCGAGGAGTTGCGCCGCAGATTCAAGTTGCCGGTTCACCTTTACGATGAGCGACTGACATCAGTGGAAGCCAATCGTGTGCTGCGTGAAAGCGAAATGAGCATCCAACGGCGCGCCGAAGTTGTGGACCAACTTGCAGCAGTGCTGATTCTGCAATCCTTCCTCGAATTCCGAAAGGCTCGACAGATTTAGCAGCTTTCGGTGATTTACCGACGCGAACTTAGCCGTCTGGCAAGTCAGCGAACATTCCCATGGAGTGCCATTTTAAAATCAATAACTTAGACGCTCTAAGGTGACGGCCACCTCGTTAAGATATAGATTCTTAGAGATTTATACGTACTCAATAGATACTTAAGGACTTACATGCGAAAAAATCGTGGATTTCACGCTATCTGTTGTGCTAATATGAAGTCATGAAGTCATTGAGTCATGTTGACAAATTAGCACCTGACGCGGCGAAAGTCTTTTCCGTCCGGCTGCCTGAGGCCGAGAGGCGACGGGTCAAAAGCCTGGCTGCCAGTCTGGGGCTGAGCCTTCAGGAAGTTGTCCACCAAGCCCTGGAAGCCTGGGTGTTGCAGCATAACCCGCAGCTTGGCCGACGGCGCGGCCCGCAGCCGGGTGCTCCCGAGGTCGCGGATGCGGACAAACCAATGCCGGGGAGCGACCAAGGAAAGCTCAAGAAATCCCGGCAGGCTAGCAGCAGGCCTCAGGTCGGCGACACAAGCGCTCAAGCGCGAGATCCTGGAGCCGACGGCTGGGCATGGCTCCGGGGTGCTCCGCGGCTGGATTGGTCACAATGTCCGGTGGTGGAAATCGCATCCACAAAAAGCGGCCGCGTCTGGGTTTTTCGCGGAACTCGTATTCCCCTCCCGGCCGTCCTTCGAGATTTCATGGACGGTCATCCGATGGAGGAAATCCTCGCTCGCTATGACGGGCTCACCGTCGACATGGTGAAAGCTGCCCTTCAGTTCGCCACTATCGGTCTTGCGCCGTCAGCCTCTCCCCGCTGAGATGCACCGCTGAAGTACGCCAGGGCACAGATTGCGGCCTGACGAACACCGCGTCGCCGTAGCCACCGACAGCAGCAACGCCGCCGCCGCCGCTGTCCATGTGATGGCCATACAGTAGAGGTCTGTCGACTAAAGTGAGCACACTGCGCCGATTTGAGTCTGCTGAATTTTCTGCGTGATCAACAGGCGAATAGCGAACCGCGAAGAACGGCCTTCTATCGCAGAGCTTCGGCCAGTTTGCCGCTGGCGATTAGCTCGGAAACGCGTTCGATGTCCGGAGTGAAAATGCGGTCTTCGGCGAAGGCGGCAGCGACGGAGCGAATGGCCGCGTGCGCTGCCTGTCCGCGCTTGCTGGTGGTCAGCGGCGCGCGGAAATCGAGGGCCTGGGCGGCGGCGAGCGCTTCGATGGACAACACGTTGCGTGTGTTGGCAATCACGCGCAGCAGCTTGTTGGCTGCGGTCATGCCCATCGAAACGTAGTCTTCCTTGTTGCCCGAAGTGGTGATGGAATCGACCGATGCGGGATGCGCCAGCACCTTGTTCTCGCCAACCAGCGCTGCGGCCGTGACCTGCGGCAACATGAATCCTGAGTTCAGGCCCGCGCCGGGCGCGAGAAACGGCGGCAGCCCTTCGTTGAGCATGGGATTGACCAACCGCTCCAGGCGCCGCTCGGAGATGCCCGCCAATCCGCTGAGCGCGATGGCGAGGAAATCGAGCGCGAAGGCCAGCGGCTCGCCATGGAAGTTGCCGCCGGAGATGATGACGCCGGGAACCTGCTCTGCCAGTGGGCGTTTCGGCGCGCCGACTTTTTTCTCCTCAGGGAAGACGAGCGGATTGTCCACCGCCGAGTTCATCTCGATCTCGAAGACCTCGCGGCAATGAGTTAGCGTGTCGCGCACCGCGCCGTGGACCTGCGGGATGCAGCGCATCGAATACGCGTCCTGCACCACCTGGCACTCGCGGTGCGACTCACGAATCAGGCTGCCTTCCAGCATGCGGCGCAGGTTCTGCGCGACCAGCAACTGGCCGGCGTGGGGCCGCGCGTTGTGGATGCGCTCGTCGAAGGCGACGTCGGTGCCCTTGAGCGCGTCAACGGTGAGCGCGCCGATGACGTCCGCCGTATCGGCGAGAATTTCTGCCTGAAGCGTCGCCAGCAGTCCGACCGCAAGCATGCCCTGCGTGCCGTTGATAAGCGAGATTGCTTCCTTCGCCTCCAACACCAGCGGCTTGATGTCCGCCTGCTTGAGCGCCGCTGCAGCCGGCATGCGCGCACCGCGATATACAACTTCCCATTCGCCGATGAGCACGATTCCAAGATGCGCGAGCGGAGCCAGATCGCCGCTGGCGCCTACGCTGCCCTGAGATGGAATCACGGGATGCACGCCACGGTTCAGCATCTCGCAGAGAGTGTCAATGACGACGGCGCGCACGCCGGAGAATCCCTTGGCGAGCGAGTTTGCGCGCAGCAGAATCATGGCGCGGGTTACGTCTTCGGCTAATGGATCGCCGACACCCGCGGCATGCGAGCGCATCAGGTTGATCTGGAGCTGGCGAATGGCATCGGGCGCGATGTGCAGGTCGGCGAGCTTGCCGACTCCGGTGTTCACTGCATACGCGACGCGTTCGTGCTCGACCAGATCTTCGACCACAGCGCGCGCGCGCTCGACTGCCATGCGCGCTTCGGGCGCCAGCAAGATAGGACACCGGTCGTACACCACCTGGCGAACATTGTCCAGGGTCAGATCGTTGCCGTTGATGTGCAGCGCCTTCAACTTCGCCCCGCGGCTTTCAGGAACGCTGGCAGATACCGTTGCGACAGCCGGGTGCGCTTGAACTCGCGGTCCAGCACCAGATGCACAGATTCGCCTTCGGCCAGCAAGGTACCGTCTTCGTCACGCAGGATTTCATACCCGAAATGAACCAGAGAATCGCGAACGTTGATCAGGTGCGTGCGAATGAGAATGAGGTCGTCGTAACGGGCGGGCGATTTGTAACGGCACCGCACGTCGGCCACCGCGAGGTGCTGGCCGTCCTGTTGTTCCATCTGGTTATAGCTGAAGCCGAGCTGGCGCATCATCTCCACGCGGCCGACCTCGAACCACACAATGAAGTTGGAGTGATAGACAACTCCCATCTGATCGGTTTCAGCATAGCGCACACGCAGTTTGGTCTCGTACGTCTGCGGTTGAGCCATCGTCTGCAGCGGCTGGCTATCGGTGCTCAAACGGGACTCACTTGGTACTCTGCTGAGCGGTGCCGGGCGCGGTGTTACTGACCGTCTGTCCCCGTTCCGGTTCACCGGAGGCTACCAGCTTCCCGTCGGTGTAGTAGTCAACGAACTGGGCCGGAAGCGAGTCGGGCAAAGGCAGCCCGCCCGAGTCCTGCAGCTGATAATGGAGATGCGGTATGGCTGACGGCCCGGAATTACCACATTCCGCCACCGGGTCCCCCTGCTTCACCTTGTCACCCTTTTTCACCTTTACGCTGTTTTGTTTCAGATGGTCCATCAGGGAGAATTCGGCGTTGCCGTGCGAAATCAAGATCATGTTGCCCTGAGGTGAATCATGACTAGGCCGGCCCGGAGGATTGTCCTGAAAGCCGTCTTCCACCATGACTATGAGACCGTCGGCGGGCGCGAGAAACGGCTGACCGAAACAGTAGTAGTTGGAGTTGTCGCTGCCATCTCCGCTGAACACCCGCCCATTCTTGAGAAGAACAAAGTCAATGGCGAAACGCTGCTCATCGGAGAGGAAGTTCCCGTTCTGGAAAACAGAGCGTCCGCCCTGGTCGACGAACCATTCCCCGGAGAAGGGCAGCTTGAGTTTGGTTGCG
>JBKQKT010000431.1:0-3051 GCA_052147365.1 Candidatus Korobacteraceae bacterium
TGGTCCAGCACTTCATTGCAGAACTCCCCGGCTGCGTGTTCTAAATCGTCCACTTGAATCTTCGGCTTGAGCACAACTGCTATAGAGCCATCGTCCGAGGTGGCTATTAGACACTGAAACTCGTTTCCGAACTTGTAAGCAGCCTTCTTGACAGCGGAAAGACGGTAAATGCTCGCGTCCAGAACGACAACAGCGCCTTCTGGATGAGAGACGGAGATGTTGCACCCTGGTACGGCTGTCATCGCTTACAGCCCCGAAGAGTGCGAAGAATGGGAACTGTGCGATGAATGCGACGAGTGCGATGAGTGCGATGAGTGCGAGTCGTGTTGTGCGGCTAGGGCATTCCCGAAGCCGTTCCCGTTCGTTAGAACCAGCGGTGCCGGACCTGGGCTTGCTTTGGGCACCAGCGCCTCAACGGTGGCTTTTCTCGCCTTCCCGATCAAATCTTGAAAAGGAGTGTTCGCTGGCCCCTTGGCCCCGAATAACAACGCGACGGCTGCGGCTGCCACGGAGAGTAACTTGCCCTTGTCATTGCCCATGAATCGCCTCCGAATCCACGGTCTCGTGGTGCGGTAAAAAGACTGCTAGTCTTATTACGCCTTTCTGTTTGAAATTGCAAGAGACACAATGTCGCTCCGCACCTGCCACCGGTCACCGTACTGCCACAGAGTCACTTTTCTTTGCTTGATTGAATCTTGACCTGCGATGGCTCGTTGGCAATGATTTCAGGGACACCCCGGTACTCTTTGATCGTACCCGTCACGCAAACCGACTTCCCCCGATATATGGCTTCAGCATTGCCGAATTTCGCCCTGTCCGATCCCCAAATGAGCACGGTGAAAACTTGGTTGGGATAAGGCTTGTTCAAATTGATGAACGTCGGCTGACCTCGACTCGATGCCGCATATCTTGTGCTGGCGACCTCGCCGCAGACCGTGGCGGTCTCGCCAATGTGGTTCTTGGCTTCAGAAGCAGTTATATTATCGGCACCGAATGTCTGTGTCCAAATGCAAAGGGTGGCGGCAATCACCAGCGACGCCACCAGTAACGGTCTGGTCATTTTTCTTCTCATGTTTCCTCCGTGATCGCTGCGGACTTTCTCTTGCGTCGGTGGTCAATCGGTGTTATACATACACCCGTTCTGCACGTCAGTCAATGAATCCTTCGACGGACCCAAGGAGGACTCAATGCACCCCTACCGACATATCAGATGGATTCTTCTGGTATTCCTCTTGGCGATAGCCTCGGCTGCGACGCCGGCGAGGGCGATGCCACAAGCAAATGGCGACCAGACCGTATACGTGACAAAGACCGGTAAGAAGTATCACACAGCGGACTGCCGCTATCTCAGAAAGAGCAAAACACCGATCAAGCTGAAAGACGCAGTGAAAGCAGGCTACACACCTTGCAGCGTGTGTAATCCGCCGACGTTGAAGAAGTGAAACCCACTCCACCAGGCTTGACCGCTGGCGCTGGCGAGCGTAGCCTGCGTCCATGCGAGGGCATGTCCGCCAGCTCCCAGACGAGTGGCGCGTGGCAAATGGAGATTACTTGGTGGAAACCTCCCAAGTCCATAGCCCGGCGTAGCATGCGCACGTACTCTTTGCCATTGACAGCATCTAATGCTCCCACGGTTTCGTCCCGGAATAGAGTTTCGTAACGAATGCCCTCGCCCTGCCGCACGTTGTAGATGGCGATGCCCAGGTTGACGGCTTCGTTGCCCGGATCGGTTATGTCCGGCTGTCATCTGCGTCAAACCACCCCAGACACTGCGCGGTGTCGGCGAAGTAGCGGTCTCCATCGAGGTGGAACCCGTTGAACCCGTCGGGGAATTCGACTTACAATCATGGTGGGCCGCCTCAAGGGAAAGTCGGGAGACCGAGGGTAAGCCATCATGACGGGCGGTGACACTCAAATCTCTGGATGGAAGACTGCGAGTGATTGGCGGGCTTGGCTGGAAAGCTCGCTGCTGAGAGCGACTGTTATATAATGCGCTCATGCCAAAGCGACTGCCGGATAGCGATTTTCGAGCCCGGCGTATTGTGTTGGCGCGCCGAGATTTCGCCTATGCTCCAAAGCCGGAGCCTCCCGCATCTGACGTGATCGCCAAATCTACCTGGAACAGCATCGTGACCTTGCCTGACGATGTCGCAGTTCGAACCTCGAACTATCATGGCACCACGCTAAAGCAATTGGACGATCTGTGGGGAGCGTGGGTCGAGTCCATTGGCGATGTCCAGGATTGCCTATTTTCAGTCATGTTAGATGCCGGTGATGATTTCCAATCGGCCACCTACACCGTTCTGACCGGCTTTTACCGGCTCTCCATTGCTGCCCTGCGAAGCGCACTGGAGCTGACCACAGTTGGCACATGGGCTCAGGTTTGCACCAAGGACGCGGAGTTTTGCTCATGGCGCTCTGGGAAGAGTACTCTCACCTTTGGACAAGCGTGTGATGGTCTCATTGGCGCAACGAGCACGCTGCAAAAGCATCTTCGTGCAACCGTAAACGACAGTCTTTTTGATCAAAAGACGTCGACCAGCGAAGGCGGCTTTGCTCGTAGGATTTATGATGGCGTGTCAAACTTCGCACACGCCCGGCCAGGGCATTCTGATGGCGATATGCGCGACAGTAACGGCCCAATCTATGTGCGTTCGGCCTTCAATCATGTTTCGTGGATGCAATTTGAAACGATCGGCTTGTGCTTTGTGCTGTTGCTGCTTGCGCGCCCCCACGCAACAATTCCTCAAGCGGTAGTCCGGCTTTTTAAGGACGCGAGTCGAGTCAAGTCGAGAGTAACCCGTAGCGCATTTAATGCCCTTTGTCCCCATGCCGAGTGAAGGCGCTTCGCTCCGCTGTCGGATATCCGTACGGATCACGCCCATTGCGAAGATTGACCACCAAACAACAGCTAGACCGCGGTTCTGGCCGAATGGCAGCACACTTTAGCCGGTGCGAGACTGCTGCCGGCCAAGGCGCGCCTCACCCTTAGCGCTGGAACAATCCCAGCTGATCTGATGACGTGGCGGCACTTGATGGCCTGCGCGAAGC
>JBKQKT010000432.1:0-2899 GCA_052147365.1 Candidatus Korobacteraceae bacterium
GAAGCGGCCATCGCGGACCAGAGCAACATCCAGTCCGTCATAGAAGTTTGTAGCCACCACCAGGATTACGCCAGACAGTTTGTGGACCTCGTCAATCCGCGCCATCAACCTTGCGGTGTACGAATTGTACGCCCGCGCAGCGATACCACCTCGAAGCGGCGTGGAACGCCGCCGACGGCCAGAGCTTTGCCGAAGCCTTTGCGGAGGACGCCGACTTCATTCACATTCTCGGCGGGTACTACACCGGGCGGGCTGCCATCGAGGCGGGCCAGCGGATGATCTTCGGCACCATCTATAAGGGCAGCACGGTGCGGTACAGCGTAGAGAAAATTCGCTTCCTTCGTACCGACGTTGCAATCGTTTCTCTTCGGCAGTATTTGCAGTTTCACGAAGGCGGAGCTGCGAGTGATCTTGAGGCGCGGCCAACCATCGTCGCCGATAAGCATGATGGGAAGTGGCGAATTGCGCACCTGCAAAACACCAGGATTACAGAGGCGGCGCACCTTCGAGGCAGGACAGGTAAAGAGTCATGATGATTCGTGTGAGGACTCATACATTCATTCAAAGGAAGACACGGACATGGACATCAAAAAAGTTGGCGTACTAGGTTGCGGGTTAATGGGCTCGGGCATTGCGCAGGTTGCAGCCACGGCAGGCTTCGACGTGGTGGTGCTGGAGCAGGACCAGAAATTTCTCGACAAGGGTTTTGCCGGAATTGAAAAGTCGCTGAGCCGGCTGGTGGAGCGCGGTCCAGCCAAAGGCGGCCTGACGCCGGAACAAAAAACCGAAGCGCAATCGCGGTTAAAGGGCACGACCAACATGCAGGACCTTGCTGACTGCGACATCGTGATTGAAGCCATCATCGAGAACGTCGAAGAGAAGCGCAAGACGCACGCGCAGCTCGACGCAATCGTCAAGAAAAATGCGATTTTTGCCAGCAACACTTCCTCCATTTCGATTACCGAGCTTATGACGGCGACCAAACGGCCGGAACGTTTCGTCGGACTGCACTTCTTTAATCCCGTGCCCATGATGAAAATGGTGGAAGTGGTGAAGACCATCGCCACCGCGCCCGAGGTGTTCGAGACAGCGGTAGAGTTCGGCACCAAGCTAGGCAAAGTTCCGGTACGCACCAGCGACAAGACCGGATTCATTGTGAACCGGCTGCTGGTGCCGTATCTGCTCGATGCGATTCGCGCCTACGAAGAAGGCGTCGGCACGATCACCGACATTGACGAAGCCATGAAGCTGGGCTGCGGCTACCCGATGGGGCCATTCACGCTGCTGGACTTCGTTGGATTGGACACCACGTACTACATCACGCACGTCATGTACGACGAATTCAAGGAGCCGCGCTTCGCCTCGCCGCCGCTGCTGAGACGGCTGGTGCTGGCGGGCTGGTACGGCCGCAAATCCGGTAAAGGTTTTTACGATTACACCGATCCCAACAAACCTGTTCCGGGAAAGTTTGTGTAGCGCGAGCGAAAGAGGCAGAACGTCATGAGCGAATTCCAGAACATAAAGTTCGAAAAGAAAAATCAGATTGCCTACGTCACCATTGACCGGCCCAAGGTGCTCAATGCGCTGAATATGGCCACCATGCAGGAGCTGAAAGAAGCGTTCGCAGCCATTAAGGACGACTCGGATGTCCGCGTGGTCATCCTCACCGGAGCGGGCGAGAAGTCGTTCGTCGCCGGAGCGGACATCGGCGAACTGGGGCAGCAGACGCCGGTTTCCGCGAAGGAGTACACCCATCGCGGGCAGGCCATCGTGGACGCGATCGAGAACCTGGGCAAGCCGGTCATCGCCTGCGTCAACGGGTTTGCGCTTGGCGGCGGCTGCGAACTGGCGATGGCTTGCACCATGCGTCTGGCCAGCGACAACGCCAAGCTAGGCCAGCCCGAGGTGAAGCTGGGGCTCATCCCCGGCTACGGTGGCACTCAGCGCCTGCCGCGGCTGGTGGGGAAAGGTCTCGCGATGCAGCAGATCCTCACCGGCGAAATGGTCAGCGCGCAGGAAGCGCACCGCATCGGGCTGGTGAACGAAGTCGTGCCGCAGGCCGAGCTGATCGTCCGCGCTGAGGCGATTGCAGCCAAGATCATCGCCAACTCGCCGCTGGCCATTCAGTACGCGATGGAGGCGGTAAACCGCGGCTTCGACATGACGTTGGCCGACGGGCTGTTTCTGGAGGCAACGCTCTTCGCTGTCTGCTGCGCGACTGAGGACAAGAACGAAGGCACGCGCGCGTTTCTGGAGAAACGGGCAGCGCAGTTCAAAGGAAAGTAGCTCCGGCGCTGGTTTACCACAGAGACACAGAGACACAGAGTTTCTAAATTTTGAATTTGCGCCCTGCCGGATGTGCTTTCTCCGTGACCCGTGGCAGCCTTGACACATCTGCCCCCTCGACCGAGAGCCTTTTTATTTTCTGTGTGTCTCTGTGCCTCGGTGGTGAGTCAGCTGCAGCTTACAATGAACTCCTATGGTTCGATCGGTAATCTTCCCTCGCGTGCTCGGCAAGTCGCTGGATGACCTTCTGCCAGCGCTAGAGCTGTTTCGCGCGCTGGGGTTTGCTCCCGGCAACGAGTGGCACGAGGGCGGGAGTCACGGCGTCGAGATGCTCGCCAGCGGCGGCGTCGAGTTCATCGCGGCGCCGGACGCGCCCAGCGTGGATGCCATGGTCGAAGTCTCCGATGCTGATGCGGCCTACGAAATCGTGAAGAATCTTGCTCCCACCCTGTCGCCAAAAACAGGCGACAACCGCCCCAACGAGTGCAAAGACGGCACTCGTCGGGGGCCCCGGTCGGGTGGGGCACCCTCTGAAGGGATCACGATTCGAAAAGAAATTGCCGACACGGCCTACGGCGCGCGCCTGTTTGAGGTGGAGGTTAGCGGACTGCGA
>JBKQKT010000433.1:0-13227 GCA_052147365.1 Candidatus Korobacteraceae bacterium
ACACCAACCCCGATGGGCCAAAGGGCCAAGCCCACCCACTCCTGGGCCGTCGGTCGCGGACCGTTGCCTCCCTTGGCTTCACCGACGGCGAACACAAAGACGGCAAGTATGCTGAGGATGCTCGACACACGGGCAATCCGGCGTACTGCGACGAGAGTGACAGAGCTTGTTGCTATAACCCGCTACCTGTTTGTCCGAGGATTGTGCCTGCCCGTCTTACTCACTCCATCGCGCTCATGATCACGATCCGCTCTCGACGGCACAATTCCGCAGGACTGGCGAACCTTTCATGTCAGGCGCTTGGGCGTGTTCGCGAAACTGCGCCCCCTCCAGCCGCAGTAGCCAGGCTTTGACCGGTAGTCCTCCGCCGTATCCGCCTAGGTAGCAGCCCGATGCCAGCACGCGGTGGCAGGGGACGATGATGGCGACGGGATTGTAATGGTTGGCCTGTCCCACGGCGCGAAAGCTCTTCGGACTGCCGACCGCGCGCGCGATCTCCGCGTACGAGCGTGTTTCGCCATAAGGAATTCGCAGCAGTTCGCACCAGCAGCGCTTCTGGAAATCGGTTCCCCGCAAGTCGAGTGCGAGATCGAAGTTGCGGCGCTTGCTGGAGAAATACTCTTGCAGTTGCGCCCGTACGGAGTGTGTCCGCGGTTCCGATTCCTCCCATGACACCACCTGGCCAGCAATCTTCTTTTGCAGTCCGCGATCGAACTCCAGCGCCACGAGGGCGGTTTTCGACACTCCGACCAAGAGCGGGCCCACCGGCGAATTCATGCGCGAGTAGTAAAGGGTTTCCATACGACGTCCGAAAACAAGGCTACCACGCTATCTACTTCACGGCGCGTGCACGTGTTGCTCGCCCAGCACCTTGCCCGTGTGGTCGAACCACACCACTTCGTACTGCGGTTGGAACAGGGAGTACCAGTAGCGGTACACGTACTCATCGGAGCAGCCGGTGGGGACGGGCGTCAGAGAACCACACGGGCCCTCGCTGGTGGGATTGCCGAGCAGCTCCCGTACCACTTCGTTGGGGTCACCGAGGCTGACCTGGGCGGAGTTGGTGCGCAGCGTCTCGTCGTGGTGGTAGGCCCAAACTCCGGCGGCGACCAGGCCAAGCCCGACCGCCAAAAAGAATAGGCGAGTACCCATTGGAAAAGGTTAACGCAAGAACGCAGCAGTTAGCATCTGGCACTTGGCATTGCAGCAAATGGTGATTGTGGAGATTAGGTAAGAGAATGAGAGCTGAAAGAAGTTCGGTTGCTAATTGCCAAGTGCTAATAAAAAATGGGTGGCAGACTCCCCCAAGACTGCCACCCAAAGCCAGTTGCCGGGTTCGACAACTGGGCAGTCGTGGATCAATGAGACTCCACGATAAATTGTTTCACGGTGTTCAGGTTGGTTTGTGTCACCTTGTCGAGAAAGTCGCCATAGTTAAGGTCTTCACCGCCAGTTGCAAACCCCCACTTGTCCGTGCCCGGAGCAACGATTGCAGCCTTGCCATCGTAAGAGTTGTCGCGATCAGACATCAGGCCCCAGTTGGTGGCTTCTCCTCTGCCGCTGTCGGTGAGCGACCAGAAGTCGAGGCCGAGAATGGGATGGTCGCCGTTGGTGGCCTTGGCGCTGTAAAGCACACTGAGGTCACTGTTGTAGTGCAGGCCTCGCGTTTCCTGCGTGGGATAGTCGGCACCGCCGCTGGGATAACCGTGCCAGTAGGAATCCTGGTTGGCGGTCACGCCATACCAAACAATCGTCGGCTTGCCAGTCAAATCGTAAGCCTGAGTGATGGTGCTGACGTTCTGCGGCCTCAGTGGGTCGTAGTCGATGGCGAGCGCGTCCACGCCGGCATCGGCCAGAGCTTGCAGTACTTGCGGCCGTATGCCAATCGCACCGTAACCTCCCAAGGCCGAGGGAGCAAAGATCATGTGATTCTTGTCATAGCTTCGGATGGCTTTCACGGCAACGCTTTCTGTCTGGTAGACATACAGATAAAGAAATGCGTTCATGTCAGCTTGCAGAGCTGCGGTTTCACCTTTCAGTCCGTAGGGATCGGTGCCAATCCACTTGTGCCGTCCATCTTCATCGAGGACGCCTGTGCCGACACCAAACCCGCCGTTGTCAACGAATGTGGTGTAGTTGCTGCCCCAGGCTGCATTCAGCTTGGCGATGGTTCCGTACTTCTGCTGGAGATAAGCCACCCACGCATACTTTGAGTAGAGCTTTGGATCCTTGAAGCCGGACTGCTGAAAGTTCGTGACCGCGACAAGCCAGCCCATGTTGGGATAGCCAGTGCTGCCGATTCCCTTGAGTGGCCAGAAGAAGTCAGCGTCTTCCGTGGTGATGCCGATCATCCACGGCACGTTGGCGAAGCCGCCAGTGAAGATCTTCTGGTTCATTGTGACCTCGCCGGCGTAAGTTTGTGCCCACTTGGGATCGAAAACGTCCAGCACTCCCACTCCGCAATAGTTGGAATTACAGTTGTAAGTGGAGGACGGTATGCCATTGATAATCTGCTTGATCGGTTCGGCAATTCCCACATCAGACGGGTGATACAGGGAGTCGGCGGCCCCGCTCATGAAGAAGATGAATGGTAGCTTGACGGAGTTTCCATCCTTGGAGCCCCAGGTCCCGACAGGGAGCCCGCGAAAGCAGGTGTACTCGCCGAGGGTGTTGAATCCCCAGCTCAACATGCGTTCGCCGCGATGGGCTGCCCATAGTTCGGCGTCGCCGCGGTAACGCTGTGGGATAACCCAGGACTCCAGGAAGCTTTCATTGGCGTTGAAGACGGAGAACAGATAGAAGTCATTTCCCAACGGAGAAATGAGCTTCCAGCGGCCGTTCTGTTCCTCGAGATGGAAGTAGCCGGTTGCCGGTTTGGCTGAATGGGCAGCGGTCAGACCTCCGTAGGTGTCGGATCCGATGGAGATGTTCAACGAATACGCCGAGGTCTTGCTCATGGGCGGCTTGCTCGAGTCGGTGGCCTTTATCTGGAAGTTGAAGACCCCGGTGTCGGCTGGAGTACCGGTGATTTTGCCCGCACTGTTCATCGTGATGCCTGGCGGAAGAGCTCCAGCCACAAGGGTATAAGTGTAAGGAGGTGTCCCGAAGGACGACTGCAATGCGGCCGAATAGGGCTGCAGGTAATATCCGCCGGAAATGACTCCCGGCAATCCTGGATCGGAGCCGGTGACGGTGCTGGCGGCGGAGTTTGCAAACGCCGAGGAATACGACAGCAAACAAACAATCAACAGAAATCGGGTTTTCGGAATGCTCCGATAAGCCATTGCCAAACTACCTCCATGTGCGCTACATCGGCGACGCTGGCGGTCTTGTTACTGGCTTGGAGCAGCAGTTTGGGACAGTGATTTGCGGCTGTACTCATCTGTACCCGCGTACAGTTTGCAACTGAGTTACGAACCCGACGTGCAGATAATTGCAGATGTTGCGCTGGCGCCTGCGGATTGTTCACGTGTCTTCAACAGAATGGGTTTGGGCCTTGCACAGCTGTGGAGTCGGTTGGAGTTCAGGTCCCGCTTCCAGATAAGGTAGTCGTTGCCATTATTTGAAATTTCGGGCGCACACGCTTGCGCGATATTCGCAGATGCCGCCAAGATAAGAGTGGGGTCCGCTGGACCTGCTAAGATCGGACCCCATGAAAAAAATTGCCCTCACAAGCCTTGTGCTTTTGTTACTCGCCGCTTGCTCCTCGGGCACGAAGACCGGGAGCATTGCTGAGTCCCAACAAACTGCCAAGGCCACACCGAAGCAAGCGGAATACCTGACCGGCCGCACGGCTTTACAGAAGATGTACATCTCGGCGCGAGGCTGGGCGGGCGACGTGCAGTTGTTCCGGCTGCAATCGCAATTCACCGCGGACGCCCCCACGAGCGAAGGGAAGGCCGGGCTCTGGCGAGCTTCGTTCGCTTCGCCTTCAAGGCGGATGATGAAGCTGTTTGTGTGGTCCGGCCTGGCGGGGCCTGATGCGACAGAGCAGGGCGTAAGCTTTTCATCGGAAGACACGTGGAATCCAACTAACAGCTCAACCCGGATTTTCGATCTTGGTTTTCTCAAGATCGACACTGATACAGCGTACGAGATAGCGCAGAAGCACGGCGGTGAGAGGCTGATGGCAAAAGATCCCAGACAGTCGGTATTCTTCCTGCTGGATTGGGACACCCAGAAGAGTGAGTTGGTATGGCACGTAATCTATGGAAACAGTGAGGATGAAGCCAAACTGCGAATTGCGGTCAATGCCAGCAGTGGCGAATTCCTGAGTGCCGAGAAGTAAGCTACTTCCCGCTCGGCTTCCATCCTGACCAGACAGGCACACCTTTCTCATCACGCAGCGTGGTCGTATTTTGACCGACGGTGATCTCGCGAGCGAGGATCTCCTCTTCGGGCGCATCCGGCACCTTGCAGCCGACAACCTCAATCTGTTCACCTTTGTTGAACGCGGTATCAATTTCCTTCAAGAAGTCAGCCGGCGCGACGTGCACGAGAACGGTTTTGCTCTCCGTCTTCACCACCAGGTGAGTGCCTTCAAACGGGCCTGAAACCTGGCGGATCTCCTCGATGACGCCTTTGACCTTCACTTCATTCTTCACGTCATACTTGGGACCTGCCTTGTTTGCGGTCTGCGCCAGTGTGGTGGACAGCATCAGTCCCGAGGCGGCAACAACGAGTAATGCTCTTGACGAGAATCTCGAACTCATAGTGTGGCTTTCCTTCCGGCCAAAGCAAACTCCACATCCCACGGAAGGCGCGATGAGAATTCGGCCCTTCTTGCCCGCGTCAGCGCCGCGGGTTGAGAAAATCTTTGCGGCAATTCACGACGCAATATTGCGCCTTAGTCTTCGGCTGTGCAAGGCCAATCGTAGATCCGGCCCGCGCAGCGAGCAGTGAGCAAGATTACAAGGCAGGTAGTAAGCCCCCGGAAGACATTGGAAACAAATGGGTTACGATGGGATTTAACAAATCCCGTTACCAAATAGCGCTTTCGTGTCATAATCATGCCACCCCGAAAAGTACACGGAAGAAGGGACGACCCTTGCGCGCGTCACCGCCGGCTCCCCGGTTCCTTTCTCGGCTGCGGGTCACTGGACTGCCGTATGAAGACCCACGTGTCGAAAGTGTGCTGGCTTTCTCCCGGGTGTTCCTCGCCTTTACCTCTCTCATCGTGTGGCGATTCCGCCCCGTTACGGGCACGTCCGACTACCGTTTGGGACTCATGTTGCTGGTTGGTTACGCGGTGCACAGCCTCGTACTCCTGGCTTTTCTACAGAAAGCTCAGAAAGCGAATCGACGACTGGTGCTGTGGATGCAAGCGAGCGATATCGTCTGGCCGGCATTGCTTTGCCTGTTCACCGATCCACCCAACAGCATTTTCTTCGTCTTCTTTCTCTTCGCCATGATCGCGGCAGCCTTCCGCTGGGGATTCGTGGAGACCATGGCGACCGCAGAGATCAGCGCGGCGCTGCTGCTTTGTCAGGCGGCGCTCGTGGCCTACGGTCCGACATGGTTGCGTCATCTGCTGTTCACGTCGCTCGAGCCAACGCGGATTATCATGCGCTGCGGCTTCCTCCTGATGACGGGCTTTTTGCTCGGCTTTCTCGCTGAAACCGAGAAAGAGCTGCGCGCCGAAATCGCCCTCACCAATCACTATCTGTCGCTGGCCCGGGTTGGTGCGCGCTTCGCGAACGTATTGCAGGAGCTCATGGCAGAAATTGGACGCATCTTCGGTAGCCGCCAGGTATACGAGGTGGTGGCCCAAACCAGCACTGGGCGAGTGTTTAGGTGGGACGCTGTGTTGTCGCAGCCACCGCACGCCCGGATGCAGGAGATTCCTTCTAGTCAGTCTGCTGCGGTTCTTATGCTGGGTTATCCCCACACCTTTTACATGCAGCGCCGGGCCGAAAAAGAGGGATGCACAGTCGCGGCGCTTGACGAAGAAGGACATCGATTGGATTTTCCGGAGCTTAAGCATCTGGAGATGCCCGTTGCGGAAGCCGAGTCGGTCCTCGTGATAGGCAACGAGATGGGCGGCGACTGGAAGGGCCGCCTCGTCGTAATAAACGGTCACATTGGCCGCCGCTGGGAGCACGAGTTGCGCTTCGCTCAGAGCATTCTCAGGCAGGTAGGGCCCGCGCTCTATTCGGTGTATGTGTTTCGGCGATTTCGTTCGCGAGCTGGGGCGATGGAACGGGCAAGGGTGGCGCGCGAATTGCATGATACCGCCATCCAGTCGCTCATCAGTATCGAGATGCGGATCGATGTGCTGCGCCGCCTTGCCACGGATGCACCGCACGTCGTCGCAGAGCTGGAACATATCCAGAACCTGCTGCGCCAGGAGGTCCTGAACCTCCGGGAGTTGATGCAGACCATGCGCCCGATCGAAATCGGGCCTCATCAATTTCTTGACTTTATTGCCCAACTCGTAGAACGTTTCTCCAGAGATACTGGCGTCGAGGCCCGCTTCGTATCAGAGTTGCACGAAGTCACAATGCCTGCAGCCACGTGCCGCGAATTGGCCAGAGTGGTGCAGGAAGGCTTGGTCAACATCAGGAAGCACAGCGGTGCTCGCAGCGCAGTGGTAAGCTTCGGTGCGCAGAATGGGAGTTGGAAGCTGGTAATCAATGATGACGGACAGGGATTCCCATTTGGCGGCCGCTTTCGTTTGGCCGAACTGGATGACCTCCGCCGAGGGCCGACTGTCATCAAAGAACGGGTGCGAGCCGTCGGCGGTGACTTGCTGATTGAATCAACTCCAGGCCGCGGTTCCAGGCTAGAGATTATTGTTCCGCAGAAAGGATACCAGTCTTATGAATAACAAGGAGCCGTCCGTGCGAATTGTCATTGCGGATGACCACACCATTTTTCGTGATGGATTGCGCCGGCTCTTGGAGGTGGAACCGGGCTTGGAAGTCATAGGCGAAGCCGCCGACGGCGCCGAAGCAGTAGCCCAGACGCGAGCATTGACTCCGGACGTCCTGCTCCTCGACCTGGCGATGCCGCGGGTGCCGGGGATGGAAGTGCTGCGCGAATTCTCTTCCAAAGACGAAGGACTGCCTACCAAGATCATCGTACTTACGGCCGCGGTTGAAAGAATTCAGATTGTGCAAGCCTTGCAGATGGGTGCCCGTGGCGTCGTGATGAAGGAAGCCGCGACCCAGTTGCTGATGAAGGCCATCCGCACCGTGATGGCTGGCCAGTATTGGATCGGGCGTGAAGCTGTCGGCGATATCGTCGACTTCATGCGAACCAGTGCCTCCGGTGAAAAACCGCCTCGCAACTTCGGCCTGACGAAACGCGAAATGGAAATTCTGGCCACCATAGTCGCCGGCCTTAGTAACAAGGAGATCGCGCGCAAGTTCTCGCTCAGCGAAGACACCGTGAAACATCACCTCACGAACATTTTCGACAAGGTCGGGGTCGTCAGCCGTCTCGAGCTTGCGTTATTCGCTATCAATAACCACCTTACTGAGACGCCTCCTGCCCCATAAGGCTGCAGTGGACCAGGACTGTTGCCGGCCCAATATAGCTCAGACCTGACACCGTATCAGGCAGGTTATGCCCTCCTTTTGAATGCCGTTTCCGGATGCCCTGGAATCTGCTATTTTCGTTACCAACGGCAGCGACAAGCCTCCGCGATTCGTGTTCTTAGCTCTTGAGAGCCAAACAACTAGGGGAGTCGTTATGAAGTCCAAGGCATCCTGTCATGCCTTCCTGATGCTCGCGTTGATGCTGGGCTTCTTCACCGCGTGTTCTAAGACTCCAGTCCGCACCGATGCGCAGATAGCCAGCGATGTGCAGAGCAAGTTTTATGGCGATCCCACTATTGAGGGCCGCCAAATCCAGGTACAGGCGGCCGGAGGCGTGGTCACGCTGAGCGGCAACGTCTCCAGTGATACTGAACGTGCGGCTGCTGCCAGCGATGCCGCCATAGTGCAAGGCGTAAGAACCGTGGTCAATAATCTGCAGGTTCAGCAGGCGCAAGCCGCAGTGCCGCCTGCTGCAGTGGTTCAACAGCCGCAGGTTGCGAAGAAGCCGCCGAGGGGTAACAACGAGAATGACGCTGCCACCCAACGGCGCATGCAACGCGAAGCACTGGCGCTTGCGGCACCCGCCCCTGTCCCGCACGGTCTACCTTTTGCTGCGCAGGAGCCTCCACCTCCACTAGCTCCCGCTGCGCAGGAACCCTCGCCTCCTCCCGAGCCACCGCCTCCGCCGCAAAAGACCCTTATTCCGGCTGGAACGCAGTTTACGATACGGCTCAACGACCCTCTGGACTCTGAGCGCAATCAGGTCGGTGACACATTCCATGCTTCGCTGAGCGCTCCCATCGTGATCAATGGAGAAACTGTGATTCCTTCCGGCGCTGATGTGGTTGGGCGGGTGGCTGATGTGAAAAGTGCAGGCCGCTTTGCCGGCAATTCCGTCTTGACTCTGGAACTGACCTCGGTTTCGATGAATGGCAGGACCTACAACATCCAAACCAATCAGTGGTCGCGCGCAGGCAAAGGTGAAGGTAAGAATACCGCTACCAAAGTCGGTGTCGGAACCGCTGCTGGTGCTGTGCTGGGTGGCCTTATTGGCGGTGGCAAGGGCGCGGCCATCGGGGCCGCGTCCGGGGCCGGTGCGGGAACCGGCGTCGCCGCCTCGAGGAAGGGAGAGCAGATCAAGCTGGCGCCCGAAGCTGTGCTGAACTTCCAGATCATCAACCCCCTGACGGTTACGCCGCAGAGCACGAATGATCGCAATGCAGGGCGAACGCCTGTGTCGTAAGCTGGATCGTGCCCAACAGAGCTTTGGAGCTGATCTACGAAAGCGCGCTGTTCGTTCTTGGTCTAGTATTCGGAAGCTTCCTGAATGTTTGCATCAGCCGCATTCCGCGTGACCAGTCGGTTGTAACTCCAGGTTCGCACTGCCCTGCCTGTGGCGCTTCTATCCGATGGCGCGACAACATTCCGTTGGTTGGCTGGATTTTCCTTCGTGGCCGATGCCGCGACTGCTGCGCCCGAATCTCAATGCGCTACCCTGCCGTTGAGTTGCTGATGGCACTCCTATTCATGGCATCTTATGCCTGGTTTGGTCCAACCTGGCTGACGGTAAAGTTCTGCATCTTTAGCTTTCTCCTGGTCGGGGTGCTATTCATGGACGCTGAAACGGGCCTGCTGCCGCGAGAATTTACTTATACCGGAATCGTGCTGGGGCTTACTTTTGCGCTGTTCGCTCCCACCGACAGCTCTGGAGCGCAGTTGTTGGTTCACGCCTACGGCGCGGACCTGTCGACAACCCAGATCTCATTTCTTGATTCCATGCTCGGTGCTCTTGCGGGCGCTGGCTTCTTTTTTGTTGTCTCTGGACTCTACTTCCTCATCCGAAAGCGGCAAGGGATGGGTACCGGCGATTTTGCGTTGATGGCAATGTCGGGAACCTTTCTTGGGCTGAAACTCACGTTGCTTGTCGTTTTTCTCGCCCCGCTCATCGCGACGGCCTACGCGCTTATCCAAATAGTCCGCAGCGCCAAAGGTGCCCGGCGCACCACAACCTCGTTGGGGGAGATGCTGCAATCGTGGGAGATTCCTTTCGGCGTCTTTATCAGTGCTTCCTCATTGGTTGTTTTGTTCTTTGGTGAAGCGGCATCGCGGTGGTACATGGGCTTCTTCTAGACGGCCCTCGGCTCACGTATTGGCGGACCCGCTCTTCCTGGCTCTTGCGGCGATTTGCTTCAGGTGGTGACTGGCGTGCGTGCGATGAAAGCGCCGCCATTCTCTTGCGGTAAGGGGGCCAAGAATGGGATGGTCCAACAGCTTGACCCTGCTCCCGAATCGCTTCTCCGCATCCGTAAGTGTGGCATCCATGGCGACCAGTGCATCGTTGAACTGGCGCAGCGACTCCAAGCCTGCGCTGTCCTTTGGTTGTGTATGCTTGGGTGCCTTGCGTCCTGAGGGCAACAATCCGAGCCCCGTTACGTAAAACGTACCGATACGGTCTCGCAATGTGGGCCTCCCCCCGAGAGGTTTGCCGGCCTCCATGGCTTTCAGCGTTCCCTGCGTAGTCGCCCCGTAGCTAAGCAGCAAATGTTCGAAGATCTGGGCACAGCTCCACTTTCCTGGTGGAGCATGATGCCAGTCAGCCTTCGACATTTCTCTTGTTAGACGCTCCGCCTCTCGGCGGACTTGTTCCAACTCAGGTGACACGTCACCTTTCCACAGAACCGCAGGTAGCTGAGGGTTTACTGGAAATAGTATGCACCATAACCGTCAACTTTGTTCAAGCGGCGCCTTCGTCGTGTAGCATTTTTGAGCCAATTTGCAAATCTGTGAGAGGAACCGCACTTTCCGGGGATGGATGTCGTTGCCGGTGCGATCAAGGCTGACGGGGACGAAGCAGAATTCTTCGCGGGATTGCTGATATGTTCGCTGAGGCCTCATTACGAGCTGCTGGTTGCAAATTGCCGTGCTTCTAGCTTGGGCGCGAAACGCATTCCATAGAACAACACTGCGGCCGACAGCGCCACTGCCACAACCATTGACGTCAGCCCCATCTCCAGATTGCTTCTGTCTGAGATATATCCGATTAGCGTAGGAGAGAAAGCGTCGCCCAACAGGTGGATGGTGAATATGTTCACGGCAAGGGCGGTGGCGCGGATGCGCGCGCTGACCGAATTCACCAGTGCCGCGTTCAGCGGAGCGGTGTTCACAAGAAGAAAGAATTCGCCCAGGAAAATCGCAGGGTACATTGTCTGCCCCGGAGAGTAGATGGCCACAACGATGGCTGGAATTGAAAGCGCCATACCAGCAGCCGAAAGCAGTTGATAAGCCGCTGGCGTGCGTCGCAGCAGACGATCGCCAAGCCATCCACCAAACAAAGTGGCGATTGTGCCGGCGATGACAGTCATGCCCCCAAAGATGAGGTTGGCTTGATCCAGCGGCACCTGGCGGATGCGAGTGAGGAAGGTGGGCATCCACACCTGCATTCCTCCTATGGCAAACGTCATCATGGCCGCCCCTAGCGTGATCGTCCAGTAAGCCTTGTTGCGAAAGAGACCGAGGACAGTGCTGCGCTCAACACTGTCGGCCACGTGGTCGCTGGCCCCACGCACCGGTTCGCGTAGAGCCAGGACGCCGAACGCCAACAACAGTCCGGGCAGAGCCGAAATCATGAACGGCATTCGCCAGCCGTGGTGGTGGCCGAGGTATCCGCCAACGATATATCCCAGTGCGCTGCCCACTGGCGTTGCCATATAGAAGAAACCCATGACCCGTCCGCGTATGGCCTCGGGGAAAAGGTCGGACAGGAACGCGGGCGAAATGGCGACAAACGTTGCCTCGCCGATGCCTACGATCACATGGCGCAGCAGCAATTCGTCATAGTTATGGGTAACGGCGGTCAGCAGCGTAGCCAGGCTCCAGACGAAAGCCCCTGCTGCCATGATCCACTTGCGCGGGAAGCGATCGGCCAGTGGAACTATTACCGGCGCCGCAATCATGTAGCAGACGAAAAACGCCGTGGTCAGAAAACCGATCTGTTCGTCGTTAAGAAGGAATTCCCTTTGGATGAGGGGCTGCACCGCAAACAGCACGTTACGATCGATGTAATTGAGAAAGTTCAGTGCCGTCAGCAGCAGCAACGCGGCCCGTGCGTTGGCTTTGGAGGACATGGGTGGGCGTGAGGATAACACGAGAGCCGCGATTCGCTGTTTGCTCTTCGCCTCTTGCCAGCAGCGCCGGGGGACTAGCGATCAACTCTCTTCAGGCAGGGTCGTCGAAGCGACAAGTGTGAAAAGGCTTCCCATGTTGCCCTCGGCAAGATAATCTCTCGTGGAGAAGAATCGACCAATAAATGTGCAGCGGCTCCCGACACCGAGTTGCGCCCAGGCTGGCCGGACCGCTTCAAGAGAGCATTGCGCTGGTCAATCCTTCTCGGCGGATCCAACAAATCATTGCTCCGGAGAGAACATGAAACGCCTGCTGCTGCTTCTTGTTTGCTTCATCTTTTTTATCCTGTCTCTAACCATGCTGGCGCAAGATGCCCAGCCTGCAGCCGACGCGAAGTTCGCGGCGGATTCAGCGCCGTCTGGCCAGGCGCAGCCCACGGCCGCCTCCAAACCAGGAGAGCCCCAGGAGCGCATGTGGTTCCCCAAGGACTGGTACTGGGGCTGGGCGCAGTTCGACCTGGCCCCGCCGCACAACGAGGTTGATCCCAACCTGTGCGCCGGCAATGCCGGCCAGTATGGCGGCAAGAACTCAGAGTGCAGCGCGTTTGCGCGTTACATGATCTCGGGAACGATTGAACTGCGCCCGATAGGCCAGACGTGGGCGCGCGGGTTGATGATGTTCTTTGACCCAACCTTCCTCTTCGGCAAGACTGTGCCGCAGTATAACTACACCTGGTCTTGGAGCGGGATCGGGATGGAGTATGCCTGGGGCGTGGGTTTTGACCTGCCGAAGCGGTTTGAGGTGCGGTTCACGGGCCATCCCACCATCCAACGCTTCCCCGCTCGTGATCACTCGTTGGGACCGGCGTTTCTGGGACCGAACGGCCCGTGGGGACAATACAACACTATCGGCGTGCGGAAGTACTTTGGAACACGGCGGGAGGGGACTTACTAAGCGGTATTTGGTACTTGATATTTAGCGCCCTTCCGGGCGAGGATATCTCGCAATTACCACGGTCCCGATGCCACCGCGGGGACGAAACTCGCCTTTCACTTCGGCCCACTTCGGCTTGGCAGCTCGCACGACGTCTTCCAGCACGCGATTGACGACGTTTTCCTGAAAAATGCCGAGATTGCGGTAACGGGTCAGGTACTCCTTGAGCGACTTCAGCTCCAGGCAATCCTTGTCCGGCATGTAGCGAATCCAAAGGGTGCCGAAGTCAGGCAGGCTGGTCTTCGGGCATACGGATGTGAACTCAGGGATATCGATCACAATTTCGTAATTAGGAAACTGGTTGGGCCAGGTTTCGATTTCAGGAAACTTAACGTCCAAGCCGGACTCGGCGTGCTGCGGCGTGTAGTGCTCACTTTTTGCCATGGAATCTATTCTAGCGACGGTCCCGGGGAGATGGTGCCACCGCAACCCGCTGGCTGTCCTGCCGGGAAGCGGCGTGCGACTGGGGTTTGGGTGGCGGCTGGAGTGCAACGTCGACATTGTTGCCCAGCTTGAGGAGCTCGGAGTTCAGTTCCGCGCCCACCAGAATGATGAAGCCCGTCCAATACAGCCA
>JBKQKT010000434.1:0-6252 GCA_052147365.1 Candidatus Korobacteraceae bacterium
ATGACGGTGTTTCGCTCCGCATATACGCGCCGGGTGATTCGGGCCGCTACCTCATCCGTAGCGGCCTTACGTTTATTACTTCTCGTCCGGTTTGACTAAACGCGCCTCAATCCATGCATCCAAGTCAGTCTTACGGAATTTCAGGAGCTTGCCTGCGCGGAAGAAAGCAGGACCCTTGCCATCCCGCTTCCAAGTGCATAAGGCCGCTTGCGAAACCCCGATGTACTGACTCGCTTGCTGTAGGCTGAGTGCGTTGCTTTCGCTTGCTGCTTCCATCGCTCTCCAATCATTGCGTGTCACTTGCTATCTGTCACCGTATGTCGCCTTAGGTAACTCGTCAAGGGTTAACGCAAACCAATTTTTCTAACCTGTAGACCGTTTCAAAGTCTCCACCTGCGCTGCGACACTCCGATGTACTGCTCCCTTGCCGTAGGCCGAGAACGTTTGAATCCATCAGTCACCATTTCTGGCGAAGTGGCACAGGTCGCTTCGCCTCGGGATTGAGCTTCATCACCTGTGCTGAAACGCTTATATCAAAACGAAAAGCTATAAAACCAGTAGTAACGTGGTCACTCTGGAAAAGTGGAAGATTAAGGAAGAACCGCATGAGGTACGAAGGGCTTGAGCGGACACAAGAGCTGCAATTGCAGCGGGTTACAGCAAGCACACATCCGACAGCAATTCACAACTGTTTCACACACCTACGCTCGGTGCAAACCCCCCACAAGTTTGATCCGCCTGTTACGCGGAAGGCAGCGCTGACATAACCGGAAGTAAGTTGTTAGGAAATGTTAAGGTTTCTGCAGAAAGTGCCCGCGCGTGTTCCGAAATCCCCCCGCAGAAATCAAAGAAATCAAATTGCCGAGGTTCGGTGGGTATTGCGGTGAAGGCGAACGCTCATTCCGGTTACAAGCCGAACGGCGTTCCGGAGCAAAGGTGAGCAGCAGTCGGAGCGCAGCGACGCTGACAGGGTGATTGTGGAGCAAGTGTTCGGAATCGTCAAGCGAGATTGTCCGAAGCGAAGCGGAGACGCTCGGCGAGGATTGGGGGTGCGGGGGAAAGGGGCGGCAGCCCCTTTGCCCCTGCTTCCTTGTTGTTTTAGAAGAAAGGATTAGGGCCGCTCCCACTGATAGGTGCCACTCTAAAACCCTGTGGGCTTGAGTTGGCGTGCCAACCTCCCGGAATCCGGGTTTCTGGACGGCGAGACGAGTGGGTTTCGCTGGACGGATTGGGTGCGATCTCGGGAAGCCGTTTTGATTCTTGGGATCTTGGGCAGCGTCTCAGTTTAGAACAGCGACTTCTGTTATTCAGTGGGAAGTCTTGCCGGGGTCCGTCGCAACGGGTCGGCTGACCACCTTGCATGTATGCATGTCGAATCTAGCCTTTACATCTCCAAAGGCCTGTATGCGATCGGGAGCCAAAGACCTGAAGTGCATATTGCACAATTCGCAGACGCCCACCACCGGCGGCAGCTTCCCCTCCAGAATGCGGAGTTTTCTTGGGGGCATGTCTAAAATATAGTGCCGCCGTCAGGAGTGTGCAATATTGAACAGACAGCTAAAAAGGTCGCCCCTAGACTTTCGGAGAACCTAAATTCAAAACCAAAGGGGAAGCGGACTCAAGGGGGAGCCGCCCCCTTTGGCTAGTCCCTCTAGTACACCAATGAAATGGGGGGCTTTTTGAGGTCGCTTATGTCGAAGAGTCGCATTCTGATTGTAGATGATGACGAGAGCGTTCAGCGCACGAGAGCGCTCATATTGACAGCAGCAGGCTATGAGGTGAGTCTTGCGCGGAATGGATTTGATGCACTTTTGCAACTGAAGACACCGGACATGCCGAACCTCATCGTCTCCGACCTGAACATGCCCGAAATGTCAGGCTTTGAATTTCTATCGGTTCTCCGCCGCCGGTTTCCACAGATTCCTGTGATTGCAAGCAGCGGCGCGTACGTTTCTGGTGATACCAACCCAAGGCGGCATCATCGCCGACGGTTTCTTCCCAAAGGGTCCAAGTCCTCCCGCATTTCTCAAGATGGTCGCTGACCTTCTGGCAAGTTCGGTTGATATGATTCGTGAGCGTCACGCCAACTCCGCGCCCGTTTGGATTCCGAGGAATGGTCATGACTCAAAGGGCGTTCCATTCATCGTCGTTACCTGTACGGACTGCCTGCGCTCTTTCCCGCTTAGTGTCCTCCACGAAGACCTGCAAGAGGTGCAACAGACAGACTGCCTGTTTTGCTCGACCAAGGTCTGGTACGTCATCGACTTCTCACGAGAGGTGACGTCTCCTAAGCGAGCCAAGCAGCCGAACATGGCCACCGCAAGCGAATGAAGGGTTCCAAACCCTCCAACGGATGTGGGCGAGTTGCCTCTACGTTCTCCTCTGGATTGCCACGATTCGGAGTGTATCTGGGACTAGACAAAACCGCTTTGGATGGTCTTGACTGTCCCCCAGAAATTCGAACCCCGATATGCCGATCCAGAGTCGCATCCTGGGCTTTCCTATAACTCACCGAGGCTCCGAGTTGGCACCAAAATGGAACCAAAACTCGGTCGATTAGAGCCGTTTGCAAGGGAGTTGCGGAGATAGGGGTAGCATAGCGTTCCCGGTTCTTGCTAGGGTTTCTTGGAACGAGTGCCGGATACACCGAACGCGGAGACGGTGTAGCCGCCGCTCTGATCAGTGAAAGGACAGCATGGACATTCAATCCGTATTGTTGAGGTTCACGTCCAAGGTGACACTATGGCGGATGAAAAAGACGAAGAAAGGCTAAGAAAACAGATCGCGGATGAGGATGGGGTTCGCTGTCTAATGTTAAGATTCGAGCCATCATCGCGCATTAGAGGAAAGAGATGAAACTACAAATCATAGCCGTCTGTTTGGTCGTTCTGGGGGTTTTGCAAGGCTCGGTAGATGCTCAGGACTGGTCATCGTGGAGCGAAGCTCAGAGCAACTGGTTCATGCTTGGCAAGCATAAAGACGTGCAGTATCGCTGGCGGGCGAGCACTCCAAGCGGAGGCGAGGAGTGTCAGGTGCAACTGCGTGACACACAGCGGCAGCCAAACCAGACGACCGTGGTAAGCGTGCAGATCGATTACCAATATCACGACGCCCAATCAACGAGGGACGTGGTCACCATCACGGACATCAAAGGTGAAAACGCGGGAGAAGCCACGGTGCATCAGTGCATGTCGGTTGGCGACGTTCGTCTGACAGATATTGTCCGTTGAATCCCCATTACGTCCACCCAGGCGACATATTCTGAAACCATCTCTGGGAGCTGGTTTGCATTGAAAGCGAATCTTCAGCGTGCCCTCTACTTCACAGCAACCGGATCTTCAATGAGTCCTGGGCCCGGCCAAGGAGAATAATCAGGCGGTGGAATCCCCGAAAGGGTATATTGCTGGCCGTTAAGAGCTAAAACGGAAATTCCGGTTAAGGAGATTCATCATGACAAATTCGGCGCAACATCAGAGTTGGAGTCGTAACCTGGCTTTCCGGTCGAACACTGCGGCGCTGACGATACTAGTTTTGCTTGCTTTTAGTTTCGTCGTAATGCAATCCGCAGAGGGCGCAGACGCTCACCGTGCTGCACGCGTTCACCGGGGGCCAGAATGACGGGAGCGCGTCTGGGGGCGGGCATGACCATGGATCGCGCCGGCAATCTCTACGGCAGTACGATCTGCGGCGGCGATTAAACGTGGTTTGATGTAAAGAGGATTTGGCAACAACAACCTTTTCGAGTCGGCAATTAAGCGCAGGGGCGATTCCGCTATTTCACAGCGATTAGGTAGGGAAATTCCACTTCTTTCCCGCTTTGAGTTTTGTCAGGGTTGCGCGACTTCGCGCTCGTAGAGTTGCAGCAGAAAATGCTCGAAGTGAACGTCGCACGCTAGACGCACAGAATCACAGTCGCGACCAAGCCTCGAAGCAGCTGAAGGCTCAATAATTGTTCCTGTGTCACGGACAACTCTGACGTAACGCGATTAGGTAAGGATTGCCGACAACCCGGGAATTGTATTTAATGGCTCGAACAGAAACGCGAACCGCCGCTTCTGTGGGTGACCTTCATGCGGCCCGGGGGTTAATTCTATGAGGTGACTCAGTGGAAACTGCCTGTCATGCCCCGAGCGAGGAAATATTCGTCTTCCGTCCTGCGACAGCTGCAATCTCGTTGAGCATGCCGCTGAAAATCCAGCGATGCACAGGGTAAAGCATGTACCAATAGAGAAGTCCTGCCAGTCCGGCAGGATCAAAAATAGCGGTCTGCCGAATAACGGAGCCCCGGCTATTTGGTTCCACCTCGAACTGCAGCCACGCGCGGCCTGGCACTTTCATTTCAGCGACTAGACCGAGTTCGCGATCCGGCACAAAGGTTTCCACTCGCCAGAAATCCAGGGCATCGCCTGCGGAAAGCGTGTGAGGATCGCGACGGCCCCGGCGCAGTCCCACGCCGCCTACCATGAGATCTAAGAAGCCTCGAAACCACCAAAGAACATTGGCAAAGTACCAGCCATTCAAACCTCCGATCTGCTGAATCGGAGCAAAAGCTGAAGCTGGGGGAACCGATACTTGCACCGTTCGAGAATCAACGAGCCTGGTGCCAAACGTCATGCCACCCCACGACTGCGGCTTGCCCGCCGAGGAGAGAGCGTCGCACCAACTGGTCAAGGCAAATTCCTGGTCTTCATGGTGAAGAGCTCTCTCTATCGCTTCTCGCAATCCTTTCGGCTTGATGTCAAAGGCGGTCAAAGCGGAGGTGTCGTGCACCAGAGTTGGGTTGCGCATACTATCGATCAGTTTGCGGCCAATACGGGCATAAACAGGCGTGATTAAGCCCAACCACAAACTTGAGAGGCGAGGCGTCAAGAGTGGAACTGGAATCATCCATCTTCGGAGGCCGCATTGTCGGGCATACTCCTGCATGATTTGGCCGTAGCTGACTTGGTCAGTGCCACCGATGTCGAAAACTCCGCACTGTTCCACCGGCAACACCAGCGCGGCCATCAGGTATGCAACCACATCTTCGACCGCGATCGGTTGGGCTTTTACGGCAACCCAGCGCGGGCAGATCATCACCGGCAACCGCTGTACCAGCGCGCGAATCATTTCAAATGAAAGACTGCCGGAACCGATCACGATGGATGCGCGGAATTCGATGGTGGGGATCTCTGAGCTTCGCAGGATGTCTGCAACCTCGTGACGACTGCGCAAATGAGCGGAGAGCGCTTGGCCCTGGTTCCCCAAGCCGCCAAGATAAACAATGCGTACTACTCCAGAATCGCGTGCTGCGTCGGCGAAATTTTGGGCGGCTTCGCGGTCTTCTTGTTCGAACTTACCCGGTGATCCCATGGAGTGGACCAGGTAATACGCCGTGTGTACTCCTGCCATCGCCGGCGCTAGTGAACTACGATCTAGGCAATCTGCTTTCACGACTTCCGTGGAAGCAGCAACTCTTGGTCTGAGAAAATCAGGGCGTCGAGCTAGGCAACGAACGGGCCAGCCCGCTTTCTCCAGCTCCTTTAGTAGGCGCCCGCCGATGTAGCCTGACGCTCCCGTTAACAGGACGAGCGGGCGATGATCTGCGCCGATTAGCCTCCTCATTCCGCCCATTCAGTCAGGCTGTCCTGACCCTAGCACTTTCTGGATCACTTGTTTTTCACGAACGGCCAGTGGCCAAACACTTGCAACCTGTGGTTTCTGCTCGGTCAGCTGTCCTAATAAGCGCCTTCCTTTAATCTACTGTCCCAGGTGTTCCGAACGCTCAATGTGAGCAAGGGGAGTGCCCAGCGATCGGTTGCCACTTGGGCACAGTCCACGTAGCCCAAGCCAGATTACGGGCGAGGTCGAGGTAATAGAGTTCGTCCCGAAAATACCCGTAGTGGCGGACGGCTGCCATCCGCGTGCGATGCAGCTCCGTCACCGGGGAATCCATATCGCGCGGAGATGTCAAGCTCGTCTCGAACAACCGATGATTGGGATTGCATCAGCCTTGGGTTCGCCATCGGGTGTTGTTCCCGGCGAATTCAATGACACGATACATCATCCACAAACTGGCCACCCACGGCCATCGAAGCCAGGGAGCGAGCGCAGGTTAGGATGTTCTGGTTCAGCGGATCGTCTGTGAGATTTTCGGGAGAAACGATCTGCATGGCCTTGCGTTCGGCCAAGAGCTTGATGCTCAGCACCTTTATGCTATCGAACTCGTTGCTCAGCAACTGAACTGCCAGCGTCCGCCCTCATAACCATGAC
>JBKQKT010000435.1:0-2622 GCA_052147365.1 Candidatus Korobacteraceae bacterium
ATGAAAAGTACTTTTATCTTTCGTGGCCGCCCATGAAGGGAGGCGCACAATGGCGAACTTTTATCATTCCTCTCGCCCTTGGCAGTGGGCTTCCCCCGCTTCCGGCTAATGGAATTCAATCGGAGAAAGACATACCGGAACCTCTACCGCATACCGGTCCCGTGAGTTGGATATTTGTTATCAATGCCACTCAGAAACTACCGATGACCTCCCGCCCCGATTCAACGCAAGAAGCTGCGACTTGCGTCGGGGAACCACAATCCAATAGGAAACCACCTAGCAACTGGAGGTTGTCATGGCCACACTAGAAGTAGCGTTCCTGCACAGCCAACTGGAGGAGCGGAAGCGCCGCCTGGAAGCAGCGATTGCACTCGCCCCGCAGAGAGCCGGATTCGCTGGTCTTCTGCGCGAAGTAGATTCGGCGCTGGAACGAATGGCCAAGGGTAGCTACGGGCTGTGCCAGGAGTGCCACGAATCCATAGAACAGGACCGGTTGCTGGCCGACCCGCTGGTGCGCTACTGCCTCGACCACCTTACCGAGTCACAACGAACTGCGCTGCAACGTGACCTCGATCTGGCCTCCCAGGTGCAGCGCCATCTCCTGCCACAAGTGGACCTGCAGACAGGTGGTTGGGACACAAGCTACTATTACGCCCCGCTCGGTCCCGTCAGTGGCGACTACTGCGACTTGATCCCGTCTGATGGACAGCTATTCTTTGTGCTTGGAGACGTCTCCGGCAAGGGTGTGGCTGCCTCTATGCTGATGGCCCAACTTCACGCCTTGTTCCGCAGCCTGACTGGAATGGCCCTGCCGCTTGGCCAGATGGTCACCCAGGCGAATCGCGTGCTCTGTGGCAGCGCGCTGGCCGGGCAATACGCCACCCTGATATGCGGGTTGGCTAAGCCTACAGGAGAAGTGGAAATTCATAACGCTGGCCACTTGCCCGCGATCATGGTCGGGAGCGGTGGCGTGCTGCGCATTGAATCCACCGGTTTGCCGCTGGGGATGTTTCACGAAGTCGATTTCTCCGCCACGCGCTTGCACCTGGAAACCGGCGACATGCTGTTCCTCTATACCGACGGCCTGTCGGAGGCGCGTTGCGCTGACGACGAATACGGCGTGGATCGCGTCACGCGTGTGGTGCGTCAAGCAGCTGGAAAATGCCCCGCCGAGCTGGTTGCCGCGTGCCTGAGCGATCTGCGAACCTTTGTCGACGGACCACCATTCGATGACCTAACTCTGCTGTCCATCCAGCGAATGGACTGAGCACCACCGGGCAGATGCGCACGCAATCGAAGACGAGAGTCTTATCGAGCCCTTGTTGCTTTTGTGGATCGACGGCCACGGCAACCAACGTTGATCCCTGTCCGCGTGACTGTGGGAGCATGACTGTGGGAGAATGGGGAGCGCAGAATTGTTAGGACGGTCGCAGTCGGTTCCCTTGTAGCGTGGCTGCGCGGGCAAGAGAACCGGTCAGGCAGACGGCGAAACAACGCCATTACACCATAACAACGAAAGGAAATGGTCTATGCGACAAACTGCATGTGAAGAAATGGGTAAGCGGATCGCCAAGAAAGGTTTGCCTTGGTTCCTCACTTCCCTACTCGTGACTCTGCTAATTCTCCCCGCGTTCGCTGCCGACAAGGAAAAAGATGAAGACACCCTCCGGCAAGCCAACATTGTGTTACAGGATATGCTCAGCGGCAACAATATCCCGCAGGCCTTGCTGGCAAAGGCTGATTGCGTGGTCATTCTGCCCGGCGTGAAGAAGTTCGGCATCGGTGTGGGCGGAAGCGGCGGTCGCGGTCCGATGCTTTGCCGCACCGGCGCGAACTTCGACGGCAAGTGGTCCGCGCCCGCTATGTATACGATTAGTGGCGCCAGCGTTGGTCTGCAGCTGGGCGGCTCGTCCAGCGACTTCGTCCTCCTGCTCATGGATCAGAAGGTCGTGAACCAGTTCCTGAAGGGCAAGACAAAGATGGGCGCGGACGCCACTGCCGCAGCGGGCCCCGGAGCTACTGCGGCCGGTGCGGTTGACAACCCCGACATCTACACCTACGGGCGAGCCAAGGGACTGTTCGCCGGCGTGTCCCTGGGAAGCGCAACGCTGGAACCAGACAGTGACGCGAACTACCGCCTGTACGGCAAGCGGCTCGCGGCAACCGACATCCTGCGCTCGAGCGATGTTAAGTCGCCGGCCGGGGGCGAGGCCCTGGTTTCGTTGCTCGACAGTAAAATCGCGAAGCACACTAACTGAGAATGGGAGGGCGCGCCTGCGCCACCTCTGCTCTCAAAACCCGAACCGGAGAGGATTCACGGGTTCGCTAACCGAATAAAGTAGAAAACCCGACACTTTCTCCAAGTGTCGGGTTTCAGTTTTATGGCGCCTCGCAAATACCCGAGTCCGTCGGGACTGGGAACGTCCCGCTTCAAACCCTAACAAAATTGTAGTCGGATCGCGGCTCCCGGTCTGCGACGTTTTATGCCAGTCGGGTAATGGCGCTGCCCACGATGTCAGCAGGGTCGAGCACAAGCATCAATGCGGATTACCTGTACGCGCATGGGATGGAGTAGTTTCTATTGGCTGCGCATTAGGAGAAAAACCATTGGGCGAAAGGCCA
>JBKQKT010000436.1:0-3275 GCA_052147365.1 Candidatus Korobacteraceae bacterium
GGTGCCGGTATAAGGCTGGCCGCCTTGGGGGTCGACGCTGCCCGTATCATCACCGTATAGACATCCACCGTAGCCGGCGCCGTATCCATCCTCGAAGTAGTTGTAGCCGATGACGTTTCCTCCCCCGGCGCCGCGCATCACCATGACCTTGTTGAAGCTCCACGAAATGGTGTTCTCCACGAGGCTGTCGGAGGTGTAGGTGTCGATCGCTATCCCGTAACCGCCGCCGCCGGGATTGGGGTTGCCGGCCGTGTGCACGTAGGAGTCGCGCAGCTCGCAGCGGAAACAGCCGCTGAAGTGAATTGCGCTGCCGTTTGCGTTATAGCTTTCGACGTTTTTGATCCAACTGTTGGTGATCGCCCAGAAGACGATGTTGCCGCCGCCATCGCCGCCGCCGCCATTGGCCACGGTAAGGTCTTCGATCCCGATCCCTGTGTAGAATTTTCCCGTGCTGCTGATGCGGGCCAGATCGGCGGCATGAGAGACGCGGAAGACATGGTGCCATGGCGCCGCAAAGGTGAGCGTCGTCGTCGCGCCGTTGGTCGCGATGGCCGTCAGGACATTCGCCTGTCCGATGGGGCGGGAAACCAAATCCTCGCTCGCGCCCAGCATGGTGTCGGCCCAATCTTCTCCCCAGCCGCAGTAACCGACGGAATTGGACGAGTTCCAGGTGGATGCCGTGTCGCATTGACCTGCCGGGGTAGCTTGCCCTGGGTTGTACCAGATCCAATTTGGGTCGAACTGCTCGGTGATATGAAACAGCTCGCCGATCACCGGCGGGGAAGACAGAGAAGATATGCTCGATGTCGCAACGGTAACGGTGTTTGATTCTTTCACGGTGTCCGCTGTGAGGGGAAGGATGCCGCTGGAGGTGGCCGTCACGCTCCCGGCGGTGGTATCGGTGCAATTGCTGGCGCCCCCACAACCCGAATCTTGAGGCCAGCTATACCACTGGAATGCGGCGACAATTACCGACCATGTTGCGCTCGTGTTGGTCTGGGTCAGCACTGTGACGCCGGCGCCCGAGCCGCGCAGAGTGATGTTGTTCTGCTCAATGTAGAGGCCGGCGTTACTGCCTGATGGAGTCGTGATGTAAAACGTGCCGGGCCCAAGCAAAACGAAATGTCCTGCCGTGCAGGCGTTGATTGCGTTCTGTATGTTTGCGGTGTCGGTGACGCCTGATGTGTTCCCGCTCGCGGTTACTGTCGCTCCGCACTGGGTCCGGTTCGTCGGGATACCGCCGTTATATGTCACACCGGGTTGCCAGGTTGTCGTCCGCTCGGAAGGCAGCGTGTAGAAGATTTCCGAAGCGCTATTGACCATGAAGCTCTGCGTGACCGGCGTTGCCGCTGCGTAAGTCGCGTTGCCCACCTGCGTGGCCTGGATTGTGCAGGTGCCTGCGGTGAGGAAAGTCGCTGTCGTGCCGCTGACGGTGCAGACGCTGGTGGTCTGCGAGGCGAATGACACCGTCAGCCCCGAGCTTGCCGTGGCGGAGAGCGTTAGCGGCGTGCCCACCGTCTGTGTCCCCGGATTGGCAAAGGTGATCGTCTGCGCAATCAGGGCCGCGTTGACCGTAAAGCTCTGCGTGACCGGCGTTGCCGCGGCGTAGGTCGCGTTGCCCGCCTGCGTGGCCTGGATAGTGCAGGTGCCTGTGGTGAGAAATGTCACTGTCGCGCCGCTGACCGTGCAAACGCCGGTGGTCTGCGAGGCGAACGACACCGTCAGTCCCGAGCTGGCGGTGGCCACCAGCGTAAGCGGCGTGCCCACGGTCTGCGCGCCGGGATTGGCGAAGGTGATGGTCTGCGCAATCAGGGCCGCGTTGACCGTGACCGTGGCAGTCTTCACGGCTGTGACGCCCGCGGAGTTCGTAACGGTAAGCGTATAAGTCGTCGTATTCGATGGAGTTACAGTGACAGCCGTCCCGCTGGTCGCGGCGATGTTCCCCGGCGTAATCACACCCGTGCCGTTGGCGAAGACTCCCGTCAGACTGGACTTCGCGCCTGCCGTGATCGTTACCGGATTGGCCGTGAAGCTGGTGATGACTGGCGCGGGAGCTGATCCCGTGAAAGACATACTGTTGCAACCGGTCAGGACGGTCAAAAACAGGCAGAGAGCAGAAGTCAACAGGGAACAGGCGGTCTTGCGTTTCATAGCGCCTCATGTGACCAAAGCGACTAAATGAACGTCAGCGTTTCAATAGATGGTTGTTTCCTATATACACGGTAGGGGCTCGTTTTCTGGTTAAGTTGGGATAAGCCTACCAAACTAAAGTAACGGGGTTCAAAACCCTCAAAACATGCGACATATACGCAGCGGAGCGTACACCCTGCTCCGGCGCGTCCCTACTCAATGATCACGCGAATCTTAAACTGCTCATCGTCCGGCGTGGGCTTTTCCCAGCTACGGACGTAGTGCATCAGCAGAACTCCGTCGCCTCTGCGCCGGGTTTCAAAGGTGAAGACCTGGAAAACGGGCTGGCCGACACCAGGCTCCGTGGCCTCGGTCTGCGACTGGTGATGCAACTTGATCAACGGCGTCGATTCCTTCTCGACGTACCACATGTACCCGGTCGAGGGATTCGATTGCAGGCGCAGTTCGAGCCGGTCCCCAAACTTGATGCGAACCTCGCCGCCCTTGTCCGCATCGGTGATGACCTTGTCAGCCGCAAAGGCCGCTTGTGAAAGGCAAGCGACGGTCACCAGCGCCAGCAGAAAAAACCTTCGTGCGAAATCAACCCGGCGAACCGATCGATCAAAGTGCATAACGACTTCCTCCCGCGCAGTTGAAAGCGCGCTCGCGCTTGTTTCCCCGCGCACACACGAAGATACATCGCAGATGAAATCGATGCAACTGGAGTTTTGGTAAAGGACAGCGAGTTGGGCGCCATGCAATAATCTCGCTGAGGCTGATCGACCAATGAATGATGCCCCATCGGAAGCGATCGAGGACACAATCGCAGCCTCGTCGCAACGCCCGAAGGTTATCACAAATTTCTCAGGATATACGCCACCATTTGATGTGGTTCCAATCGTGGAGCGAATGCTGGCTTCCGTCCCCCCAAAGTATTTGATAGGGCTGAGCAAAGTCGTTCTTACAAATTCGTCTGGTCTCTCGCGCAAGCTACGCCGGAGCGTAACGAAAGCAAGAAAACACAAGGTGAGGATCGTTGAGGCTGGTGGGCTCTACCACCAGGCATGGCACGGTAACCTCGCTTGGATTGAGATATTTGTAGACAATACTCTGAAGAGTTGGGAGAAGGGGTTATGGTTGAAAAT
>JBKQKT010000437.1:0-2919 GCA_052147365.1 Candidatus Korobacteraceae bacterium
GCCGTGTGAACGACCCAAAGACCCGTAAGGGCCGTGCACCAGTTCCCGTGATTCGACAGCTAGCAGATCGGCTGGAAATGCATCGGCTGCGCTGTGGTAATCCGCAGAGTGGGCCGATCTTCGCAAATGGCCTGGGCAGGCCGCTGGCGCTGGCCAGCCTCGTCAATCGCGCTATCCTGCCCGCGTTGAATCGTTGCGAAGGCTGCGGCAAGCCGGAATTAGACCACGAAAAGGCAGATCACCCGTACAGACGCAACGACCGCATACCTGAATGGCACGGCTGGCACGCTGCCCGACGCGGCCTGGGGAGCAACCTGTATCGGCTTGGCGTGCATGAGCTAGTAATTCAGCGAATCCTGCGTCACGCGAACGTGAGCACAACGGCCTCGTACTACATCAAGAGCGCGGCTGATGACGTGCGGAACGCAATGGCGAAGCTGGAAACTCAGATCACCGTGACCAGCCAAACACTATCGGACACTAATGGGACACTAACCACTCGGAACAGCACCGAGTCCAGCGCGATTCAATAGGCTGCGAAGTGATTGGGATTGCAAGATTTAAGTGGCGGAGGGAGAGGGATTCGAACCCCCGATACCCTTTCAGGTATAGCGGTTTTCAAGACCGCCTGTTTCAACCGCTCACACATCCCTCCGCATCCGTGGTAACAGCAGTTTACCAGCATTATCTCGGCAGGCAGCCGTGTTGGTCCGAGCCCGTTCATTCCGCTAAACCGCAGACGGATCGGTCATGAACATAACGCGTGTTTGTGGAAAGGTCTCGGAATCGTTCAATAGGCCATCAAAAGAACATTGTCTTAAATTGTTCGTGGCGATGGAGCGCCTGCTTCATCAGCTCCTGAAATTCTGCTTCGCCGCGAATATTTTGCAATAGAGGATCACGCACGAAGTAGGGATAGCAAAAGAATCCGCCTCCGATGCTATGCCGCAGCATGTGCAAAGCTGAAACCTTGTCCCCCAAAACGGCATAGGCTTGCGCAACCTTATAAATGCCCTCGGGGTCGCTCACCCCGCGCTCTTCAATCTTGTCTTCCGTTTGCTGCAGCAGCTTCAGGCCGCGCGCGTTGTCATGCTTAATCGAGTAGCTGAGCGCCTTTCCTACATTCGCGGGAAGCAAGGAAGAGTCCCGTTCAAAAGCGCTGTCAAAATCCTTGGCCGCCTGATCGCGATGGTTCAGGTAGTACTCAGCAAGGCCGTGATAGAACAGAATGTAAACAAAATCGTTTACCGGCAGGCTCTGCAGAAATTTCTCGTATTCTCCCAGGTAGAGATAGCCGTTGATCGCGGAGCTGCTTCTCTTGACTTGAGGATTGTTCTGGCGGGCTTTTTCGCACTCCGCCACCGATTCCTGCAGCATACCCGCGAATCGGTAGGCATAGCCCAGCTCCCAGTGCGCCTCCGCGTTATTGGGACTGTCTTGCAGAACTGATCGCAACAGCGACACGGCCTGCTCCACTCTACCTGTGTCTGTTAAGAGGTTGGCCATGTAAATTCGCGGCTCAACCAGTGCGGGATTCAACGCGATTGCTTTTTCGTAGGCAGCCTGTGCCTTGCCGTAGTGCTCTCGTCCGCCGAACTGCAACGACGCGTTGGTGGTGTAGGCCCGTCCCAGATGCGCCCATGCGGGCGCATAGTTCGGCTCCAGTGCTGTGGCCTTCTCCAGCATTTCGATGGCACCCGCAAAGTCATTCAGCGAGTACAGATCAATGCCCCGAAGGTAGTCTTCGTAAGCCGCGGAACTGATCGCTTTCTCAGGTTTGAGATTCGCCGCCTCGGCCGGCGACAGGTTCAACTCCAATTGCTTGATGATCTGCTGCGCTACCCGGTCTTGGACCGTCAGCAGTTTGTCGTACTTCACGTCGATGGCTTCTCGCCAGAGAATCTTGTCCGGTTTCACATCAACCAACTGGGCCGTGATCCTTAGATCGTCGCCGTCTTTAATGAAGCTGCCGGTGAGCAGCGTGTCCACGTTCAAATCCGACGCCACTCTCCTGGGGTCGATGACCTGATTGCGATACTTGTCAACCGAAGACGACGGACGAACGGTTAGGGCATTGACATAGTCAAGTTTGGTGATGATCTCATCCGCCAGTGAAAACCCGAGGAAATCGGTTTGTGGATCGCCGTTGAGGTTGCGAAAGGGAAGAACGGCCAGACTGCGCGTTCCCTTCGGTGCGGGCACCGTGCGCGACTTCCGCACAAAAAAGTAGCCGGCAACGAGAATCGCAACCAGCAACACCGCGACTGGCCACCACCATCGTCTTCCGAACGAAGCAATCCTGCCCGCTGGGAGCGCCACCGCCCGCGCCGGCGTTCTCCGATCGGATATTAGTTTTTGCGCTTGACCCCGGACGGGCCCCTGCAGTTTGGCTTGAAACTCCTCCTCCTTCTTGAAGTCCTGGAGGTCAATCAGCAAATCCCCCACTGCCTGGTATCGGACCTCGCGGTCCTTGCGCAGCGCTTTGCCGATGATGCGCTCGATTTCCAGCGGCACGTCCGGGGCAAGCTCTGCCGGCGGCGCGGGCTCAACTTTGAGGATCTCTGCCATTACGTCGCTTGCCGTCTCACCTTCAAAGGCCGCTCGTCCGGTGACCAGCTCGTAGATCACCGATCCCAGGCTGAAAATGTCGCTGCGCGCGTCCACCCCAATTCCCCGCGCCTGCTCGGGAGACATGTACTTGGGCGTGCCCCGCACCAGCCCGGGTTCGCTGGTCAAGACCGCGAGGGCGGACCCGCTTCGGCGAACGGGCTGTCCGGCACGCCGCGGACTTAACTTGGCGATTCCGAAATCCAGGACTTTAACAATCCCGTCCGAGCGGACGATGACGTTCTCCGGTTTGATATCACGATGGACAATTCCAGAGGCATGGGCCGCCGCCAGAGCGCTGGCAATCTGTAT